>VBBG01000190.1 GCA_005882905.1 Candidatus Bathyarchaeota archaeon
TATTGACTGGGGAAATAGCTACCCAGTCACCGATCGGATGAGGTTAGCTGTTTTCGCCGAGTTCGGGTAGCATCCGGCTGATGCGGTCGAACAGCTCGTAGGCTGCAGTCACGGGGGACATTGTCTCCTTCGGGTCTGTTGGTTGGGACCAGACTAGAATCTCGATTGGCGATAGTTGAATCCTAACTTGGAACTTGTTGTCTTCTGTGATCCAGTACAACGACAGTTCATCCCTGCCATTAGCATATCCAACCCAGCGGAAGTTCTTGAACCATCGGCCCTTGATTCTCTCCAGCAGTACCCGCGAATCAATCCCAGGCGGGAGCTGGCCCCGAATTACGGGGTCTCCATCGACCAGGTGATGCTCTCCCCTACGCGGCTGTTTCAGGGTGCGATATCCCTCCTCAGTCTTTGCAACAAGATTGTCATCCTCGAGTCGCCTGAGTATCCTGATCAGCTTCTCTTGATGAAGTCCGAGCCTTCTCTTGAGACCCTGGAAAGTGTACGTCGAGTCCGATTCTGCAGACAACATTTCCATAACAAGTGCCTGATCGTCGACCGGTCTGGACTCGAATGGAGTAATGTCTGGAGAAGGCAAATGCTTCTGGACATCCGGAGGATTTTGGGGTATTTATTGACTGTGTGACGCTGGCTTCGCTAGCTGAACCGTGTTCTGGTTTCAGCAAGGATTGAGTCTACTTGGTGCTTCCATGCCTCGAACTGTGACGGGTCTTTCGGATAGTTCTGGTAGAGACTGTTGAGTGTCTCCATCTGCTTCATCGTGAACACTAGTCCCCGGAAGGCTTTGTACGATCCGAGTCCCAAGAACAGTTTCACGAGCTTCTCGAGGGGTGATAGGTGAGGCATCTCGCCGAGTGAGATCTCAGTGGCCTCCTTACCCGACAGGAAATGGCGCATGCCGTAGTTGATCTCCTGATTGTTCAGTGTCTGGAGGTACATTCTGAACGCCTCCAGCCCGGCCGTCTTGTTTCCGTAATGGTTGACGAAGTCGATGTTGTATTGCCAGAGGTTCTTTTCCGAAAAGTCGTTGGACTCTATTGCGCGAATCGCTGTCTCGCCCGCCAAGACTCCTCCGATCAGCCCGGGACCAATGCCGCCTGCGCTTATCGGATTGGGGAACCATGCCGTGTCGCCACAGATCATGTACCCATTCGCGACCAGACAATCGTTCTGGTGTCTCACCGAGACCTGCCAGCTTCCGGTCAGGTTGCTGTCATCGCTGAGAGGAGTCATCTCTTTGAACCGGTCGTCTGTTGCGAGCCAGTCCTTCAGAAGTGCGCTCAAGGGTTTCGAGCTTCTCTTCTGCTGAATCCCCAGACCGATGTTGACTTTGTCTTCGCTTTTCGGAAACAACCAGAGATAACCTCCCGGAGCCTTCTCCTGGTCGAGGTAGATGTCGCAGTGGAAGGGCTCGACCTCAACACCGTCCCGGAGTTTTGCGTTCAGCCTTGCTGTCGGCTCGATGTCGTCCTTGTCGATCTCTTTCTCTATGTGGCTCGGGATGGGAAGGTTTCTGCGAAGCTTTGTGGACATGCCCGACGTGTCGATGACGAGCTTGGATCTTATCTCGAACGGCTTGTTAACATTCTCGCCGACAGTCTGTCCTTTGAGTCCGATGATCCGGCCTGAATCCTCGACTAGGTCCAGCGCTTGGACGCCGCCACGGAATTCTACTCCAGCCTTCAGCGCATCCTCAAGCAAGCGTCTGCCAAACTTTGGGCGATCCAGAACGTAGCCGGGACCCTCGAATGGGACCCTGACTTTCATGTCGGGTGAGTAAACGTAGACGGCTGTGACCCGGTTCTCCATCTCGGGTTTGCCGTATGTGACGCCCAGGTGTTCATTGAGGAACTTGATGTGATGCTCTCCAACCGCGTCGCCACACACCCAGCCTAGAGTTGTCTTCTTGCCTACCTCCGACTGGGAATTCCGGTCGAGCAGCAGAACGTCCACTTTGCCTTTGGACTTTATCGCTACTGTAGCTGCGGTCATGCAGCCCGCGATTCCAGCGCCTACTACGACTACGTCTCTCTCTTCCAAACCATACTCCCTTCGAACAGCGTGCCGATTCGGCACCACGAGCCGACTTTAGCCTTTCGTCCCGTAGTCCGAACTATTAGTGATCAAGTGTTTATATCATCTCCGGACCGAATCCGGTCCTAGTCGCTCCGGAGACCAGTGCTCGTTGACAGCTACCCCTGTTGGAGACTTGGCAAGACCCCCGTTCTTGCTGCTCTGGCTGAAGACCATGCGCGTTCCATTCCTGCAGGCAACATTCGTGCCGGTCATCCTCGGGGGAGTTCTCGCCCTCCAACTGGCTCACGCATTCAGCCTTGCCACCTTTCTCCTGACCCTGCTCGGAGCAAGTCTGATCCACATCGCTACAAACATGTTCAACGACTATTTCGACTTCAAGAGTGGAAACGATTTCCATGTCAAGCATCAAAACCCGTTCGCGGGCGGAGGGCGGGTCCTGACTGCAGGTCTCGTCAAACCCTCGACCCATCTTCTAGTTTCAAGCATGTGCTTGTTTCTGGGTTGTCTGATCGGACTCTACTTGGTCTTTGCCCTTTCTCTGCCCTACCTGTTCGTACTGGGGGTCATCGGCGTCATCTCCTCCTACTTTTACGTGGGACCCCCCTTCCGTTTCGCGTATCGAGGAATAGGAGAGGTCATTGTGGGGATCAACTTCGGTCCCGTAATGACTCTTGGCGCATACTATGTCCAGGCCAGAACTTTTGTGTGGGAGCCGTTGCTCGCATCAATCCCAGTTGGACTCTTGGTTGCGGCTATTCTATGGATCAACGAGTTTCCCGATATGGACGCTGACGGTGCTGTTGGGAAGAGGACTCTCGTGTTGAGGCTGGGCTACTCGCGATCCATCGCCGTCTACGTTGGAATGGTCGTCGCGGCATATTTGCTGCTCATAGTCTATGCCCTGCTGGCCGTCTTCTCACTCGTCCCAATAACGAGTCTAGCCTCTCTAGTCGCATTGCTGAGCCTTCCGTTCGCGATGAGAGCTGTCAAGGTGCTTCGAGCCAACTACAAGGATCCCCACGCGATAATTCCGGCCAACGCCAACACGATATTCCTCCACCTCGCGTTCGGGATTCTCGCCATCCTCGGATTCACCGTTGGTGCGGTTCTTGGCTTCTGAGCTGGACGCGGGTTCAGAACCTGTTAAATCCGGGTTGTCAAGGTTAGGCATTAGATCTCTGTTGGCTCCAGGCACGGCAAGCGCGGTCCAGAAGGAGAAGCCGAGTCTGGAGGAAGAGGTGTTCAGGCTGAAGCTTGAATGGATAATGGCGAAAAACGAGGACGAGAAACGCCGAATCAGCGAAGAGATTCGAAAGAAAATCGGACAGGCCCCCAAGCAAGAATAGGGTGCAGCCGTATCCAAGCGTCCAAGCGAACTGATGACGGAGAATAGGGCAGATCACAGCTTTTCGAGGGAGACAGGCGCGGGATGAACCCTGATCAGAAATCGGGGCATGCGATTTGAAACCGCAACATTTTCACGCTGATTCATGCCGATAACTTACACCTAGGAAAACGCTGGACCGGCCGATTCTGCGCCCCGATTTAGCTGACTCGCCCAAACTGGTTTCAACTGGCGGGACCCCGTCCAGAAAATCTCAAAAGCGTGGCTCCTCGTGACACAAGAGTGATCCTTGGGAGAGTCAAAGTTTCCTTTCTCGGGTCTAAGCTTCAGATGAACGAACGATTCACGGTTCAAATCTCGACCGCTCTCGCCTTCGGCCCAACAGGAATAATCTGGGCGTTCCTCCCCATCCACCTGCGATCCTTACACGCGTCATACTTGCTCATCTCTCTGGTCTCACTCGTACCAGCAGTCGAGACCATAGCATTCTCGCCATTCTGGGGAGGAATCCTCGACAAGACAGGGAAAAGTCACAACATTCTGCTCCTCTCCTTTCTAGCAGAATCCTGAAGGATTCGTCATCGTCGTTTCATTGATTGGTCTGTTCTCGTCGAGTTTCATACCCGTCTACGCGGCAATGGCAACAGTTGCAAGTCCGCAGTATGGACGGGCGATAGGAAGATTCTGGGTCTCAGCTTCACTCGGCTACGCGTCAGTCACACTTCTCGGCGGATTCCTCTACCAATACTTCCAGGTTAACTATCTCTTCATTCTCGGTGCACTCTACGCCTTCTCAGGCTGTCTTGTCATTCTCTTCGCACCTAGCGATGCACTGACCTTGACCAAATCACTGGAGCGTCCCCGAGGATACTGGGGACTGCTGAGACAACGGAAGATTGCACTACTATGTCTTCTATCCGTAGCAGTCCTAGTATCGGCGTCAGCGTTCAACAGCTTCTTCACAGTCTACCTCGTCAACATCCTAAACGGATCAAAGCTGGTCGCTGGCCTAGCGGCTACCGCAACAACCATCTTCGGGGCACTCGCCTACAGGTACGTAGGGCCGTTGAACGATAGGATCGGCAGAAAGCCCGTATTCCTATTCGGCGCTGCGGGCTACGCAGCTTACTACACAATACTCTATTTCGTCACAAACATAACCGTTGTCACAATACTCTGGGTTCTGCCCATTTATCCGTTAGCACAGTCAGCATCCGCCTCCTTCATGTCGGATTACACATCAACCGCTGACAGAGGCAAGGGGCTAGGGCTCCTAGAGTCTGCGCTAAGCTTGGGAGGAGGGCTGGGACCCTTGGCGGGAGGCTTGATCGCGGATGCGGCTCAACTGCAAGCGGTCATCGTCTTTTCTCTAGCGATCGCTCTCGCTACAGTCGTATCTTCGCAATTGCTACTCAAGGAGAGTCCAAGAACTACGATCGCGACTTCGATCCGGACGAATCCTTAGCCGGTCCTTCGATGCTGTCTACTTTGTACATGAGCCAGTTCCGGTCTTTGAAATTGATGAGACGATAGTCGCCCTTCAGCTTCTTACCCTTGAGCAGCACGTGATACTTTCGCGGCTCCCTCAGCTTAAGAACGTAAGTGCCTTTGTCCCAGACCTTGACACTCCCAGCCCCATATTCCCCTTCCGGAATAGTTCCTTCAAATCCCCAATAGCTTAGCGGATGATCCTCTACTTGGACTGCGAGCCGCTTAACGCCGGTCTCGGTGGGTGGGCCTTTCGGGACGGCCCAGCTCTTCAGGACACCATCAAGCTCTAGGCGGAAATCCCAGTGGAGCCGAGTTGCGTGGTGCTCTTGAACCATGAAACGAAGGCCACGTGCCAAGATGAGACCCCTTCATTTGTCATGGCTACTGAAACTTAGCCTTACCTACGCTGCTTCTCCGCGTATCGATGTGCGTGAACAAGAATATCGAGACCGCACAGCAACCAATCGCGCCAAGGAAGTATGCAGACATGCCCGCGCTGGGGTCAAGGGACAAGACTAGATTGCTAACTGGACCGAACGCGGCCACTCCACAGATAAGAACGAACGGGAGATACTTGTAAGACTTCGAAGGACCGTAAAGGTATGCGCCGACTCTCAGCATGAAGAGACCGAGGCCTTGCGAGAGGGCTAGATATGAGAGGATGAAGGGGACCACGGCGATTGAGCCTATCGCGATGGCAGATGAGACAAACGGATTCAATTCTACTATCTGGGAATTTGTCGAGAGGACGACTAGTGTGAGAAACACGTCGCTGGAGGCGAGTGCGAGTGGAATCGTGAAGGTCCATCCGTCACGTCGTGCGACGAGGCCGCGGAACTCGTCGAGGTCTACTCGGACAATCCAGAGACCCATAGCGGCGGATATTGTTCCGACGACAGTGATCAACGACCCGCCTAGTGCGTTGTCTTGAAAAAGTCCTGGGGTTAGAACCGTGAAGGATGAGATTAGCTCACTAGATAGGATCCAGTAGAGACCCGACCCTATCAGTAGGAGGCTCACTCCCGGAGGTATTCTCGATTCTCCAACCATCTTGCGTCAGTCCGATTTCGCGACGTTCTCTACTTGTACTGGGACGGTAACCGCGTTAGCTCTCATCGTGCGCGTCTTGATCAGTCGCATCCCGATCGCCGATAGTATCGAGCTGATCAGAGTCGTAAGCCCGGCGATGGGAAAGAGTATCTGCGACGCCACACCAAGACCCGTCCCCTCGCTCGCGACTATGAACGAGAACTCTCCCCGGGGAAGCATTGACACGCCTACTCTGGTTGCTTGCTGTTTCGCGGCGGATAGCTTCGCTCCGGTCCAGCAACCCCAGAACTTACCAATGATCGCTGTTGTCAGAACAGCGAGTATAGGAAGAGTAAGAGTGAGGACAGCTCCGATGTTGATGAGTGTTCCCATAGAGACGAAGAAGAGGACTATGAAGAGGTCCTTTATCGGACCAACCTTCCCCAGTACGAACTCAGCCTGCTTCCCCCTAATCATCAACCCCATCAGAAAGGCACCTACGGCTGGAGAGAAACCTAGGAAAGACGAGAGTACAGCGAAAACGAATCCGAAGGAAAGAGCAAGCAAGAACGCTGTCTCCTTGTACTCCTGATCCCCCTCCGTCATACGATCAATGATGCGTGGTGCAACTCTCCAGCCGAAGCCAAAGATGACTGCAACTAGGAGAATTCCTTTCGCTATCAGTAATGCGAGTTCGGAGGGTGGAACCTGGTTGCTGGCTGCTGCGAGGCCTGGGAGGAGTAGGAGGATGAAGACGGTGGCGAAGTCTTCGATGACTGATGCTGTTATGACCATCTGGGACTCTTTAGCACGGAAACTTTTCGATTCCAGCAGTATCTTGCTCATTATCGCAGTGCTCGTCGTCGCCACGACCGCAGCAACGAAAACCGCCTCGATGCTGGTCAGACCGGCTAGGAGTGCCACACCGAAGACTGAGAGAAAACTGATCGTCAGCTCTACGGCGGTCAGTATGAAACTGTCTGGTCCGATCTTACGTATCTCTAGCGGGTCGAGTTCCAGCCCGACAGTGAACAGGAGGAGCACTATTCCGAGCGAGGCGAGAAGATTGATCGCGCCTAGGTCTTGGACGAGTCCTAGGCCGAAAGGTCCGATGATGATTCCCGCGATCAGCTGGCCCAGAACAACGGGTTGCTTGATCTTCGAGAAGAGGATGCTGAAGGCGAAAGCCGCGAATATTGCCAGTCCGAGGTTGAGGAGGAGAGAGAATTCAGGAGTTGAAGCCAATTAACAACCCGTCAACTAGGGACCGAGACACTCGAGAATCCGAGGCCCCACCAGTTTAACGAATTGACCCTCAAGCACCAACTCCGTGGTTCCAACTTTCTCACGCTCGCGGGCCGTACGAAGTTCGACGGTAACAATTCTTGTAAATAACGAGTTTCTAATGAAATGAACTCTAGGATCCCTTGGACTTTGCTTCTCTAAGCATCTACACCGTCGGCACGGCGTTGACGATGGTGCTAGTCTACTATGGTCTCAGAACCTTGAAGCTCTTCAAGGGAAATGTAGCTGCTAGGGCTTGGACGTACATTTCGGTCAGCGCTGTTTTCTTTGGAGTCGGCGTCGTCATGTTCCTCGTCGATTCACTGGAACCCATGGGCTTGTTGGCTGTAGGAGGAGTGATGCAAACGGTAGGGGCCTTCTTCTTGTTTCTCGGACTAAGGGAGAACTATCAGTTTTGGGCCAGTAAAGACCACTTCGCCTAAAGGCTGAGTTCCCTAGACAGATTCTTCTAGATCCCCGATAGCTATTGAGGGGCCGACTAGCACCAAATATGCGGCCTATATAAGGCGCGTAGAATATTTTTCCCTAGAAAAGTAGGCCACCATTATAATGTAAGGACACAGGTGAAACTAAGCAAACACAAAGGATGCTAGTTGTCAGTAACTCACCAGATCCTCAACGATTCAAAAAGTGGAGAACAAGCTAGAACTACCCATGATAGTTCAGAACGGACTGCAGCGGAACTCAGACTCCTCAGTCGATCCAGAGAACGGCTAGAATTGACGGAGGTCCTCGACCTATACAAGTCTGTAGGTCGCAGGAATATCGAGTACTTCGCATGGATCCATGATGTGTACTCTTGGATAACCCTGCCCAGCGTGAGTTTTGACCGAAGAAAGGTTCTTGGTGAAGACAAGACCAAACTTGCTATCTTCGATATTCTAGTTGACGATCTGGCAGATAACTACACGACGCGCAGTTTCTCCATGCTTGAACAGCTCATCAAAATCCCATGGCAAGCCAAGGATACCTCAGTTGAAACAAATGATTATCTTCAGGTCGCGCGGAAAGTGTGGGAGGATCTCATTTCCTCCGTTTCCCTATATCCTAGATTTAGCGAGTTCGAGAGGATCTTCTATTTCGATCTTCGCCAAGTTCTCTCTTCCATGCTGTATAGTTATCTAGCAAACACTGAGGGCATCGAGAATCCAGTTGAAACAAACTTCTATTCATCGTACGGATGCGTAGTTGAACTCGCGATCGATATGGACCTCATGTGCTCACCAGCGTTTGACATGAAAGAGCTGGGGCCCATGAGAACCGTTGCTAGCCTCGCACAAAAGATCGCCCATATAGCAAACTTGTTGACGACTTATCCGAGCGAACTCGTAGAGCGTGACGTCTCTAGTCCCATCATCTCTCTCGCGATGAGAAAGGGCTTAATTCGAAAGGAGGAACTCGGGGATAAGGCTGTCCTTCCAAGGTTAAGTAAGCTGGAATGGATATTCAAGAACAAGGCGTATACCTACATTAGAAGGGTTGCTGAGTATGAGAAAGAAGTTCGGAGTCTCAATATCAGAGGCTTCTCCGGTTATCTTGCTGAGCTACTCGAGAGGTTCGAGGGCAGCAGATCACTCCGATAGTGTGCGCGAGTAGAACCGTCCCGAAACATCGTCACGTTCTATACAGAAACGAAGTGCAACACAATTCAATGTGAGACTAGCCCGGAACAGTTATCTTCTTTCTGATCGCAGGAACACTCCTCCCCGCTTCACATACGAGTTCTAGGTCGAACATGTTTTCAAACGTCGACATGATCTTCTGGTCGTGGGCTTTGGAGTTCATCGAGAAGATCGCAGTGATCTGATCTGAGATCATCAGTTCCAGGGCCTGTCGAACCAGTGAGTATGTTCTCTCAGTCCCTAGTGTGAACGCGAGGTGTGAGATGTTGTCGAAGATGATAGTGAAGGCTGAGCCTGTATAGGCTTCGATGGTCTTGTTCAGCGCATCAAGGAGTAAGGAAGTGTCATATGTCGGCAGCAGAAACAGGTTCTCATTCTCCATCTTCGGATATGATACTCTTGATGTCATGACGAAGATTTTCGCGGCTGGTTGCCTTTCCACAAGCGAATAGATCAAGCTATCTTTCCTAGTGAAGACAACTGTCCTTTCAAAGTTGGAAGCAGTCTCCGCCAGCAGAGACTTGAAGACGCGCTCATAGTCTCCTTGGGGGTCAAACTCTAGGAGCAACTTCCTTCCTGAAATTTCGTCGTGGGACAGTCCGACTGTACTTGAGAAGGTGTCAAGTGCTTCTGAGAGATCAAGGGTTCGTATCTTTCTCTCGAGTTCGGCTAGAGACGCTTCTTCTCCCCGAAATGTTGTCGAGTTGAATGCCATAAGCACATGCAGATGATGGTCCGGGCTCGTCCATCTCGGGTCGGTTAAATGGTTGACAAACTTTTGGAGAGGACGTATGATGAAGTCATCATAATCTACGATTACTCTTAGCCCCTCGTTGCCCAGAGTCTTCGCCTCGGCAGCGAGTTCTTGGACAACCTCGATGGGTGTGTCGTCCAGCACACCTCTCGACGGATACGCGCTTCCTAGAGGAGGAACCCTCAGAGCCCCTTTCAACATGAGTCTAGTATCACCATCATGAAAGTAGATTACTCGTTCTCGCTGGTTGACCCCGTCCAGGATGTATTTAGCGATCGGACCAAATTTTTCATCTCCAGGACCATGAATCAGTAGCATCTGATCATAATGAGAAGCCCCCGGCGAAGACTGAAGCGAGGGGACAACGCCAAGGAAGGTTTTCAGAAAGCTCGGTTTTCGGAAGGCTTGAACCGCAACTATGATCAGAATCACTGAGAGAAAATTTGCGGGTCCGAGAACATTCTGCCCAAAAGCTAGGAGACCGAAGCCAAGAACCGAAGCAAGACTTATCACACCAAAAGATGACGCAATTAATCTCAGAGCCCGCCTAACTTCCCGGTCCCTTACTAGTGCCCGACGTCGTGAGAGGACGGCCAGTGGGTAGGATGTGAACACGGTAACTACACCCAATCCCATCCCTACCAGTAGGACAGATACCGTCGAGGAAGGGAGCGTGATATTGTCGAAAGGATATGTAGCCTGAATTGAGGTCGAAGTGATCGCGAGCGGATCTACCCATCCGTCGATGAGAGCGAGAATCATCGGCAGTAGATATAGCACGTAGGCGAGAAAAATCGGACGGAACGGCCTTGAGATGAGTCTCCTTGGAGAGAACGTTTCAGGATAAACGTACAGTTTTGTCGCAACATAGCCCCAAATGATTGCGATGAGAGACCCGGATGTCACGATTATTTGTATTGAGATCGTCTGCAATTTTGACGAAGAAGAGGCCATGAGCAGTAGGTCTCCCGCCGGGAACCCGAGAAATATGAGATAGATTGCGACGAAGTAGTCCTTGTAGGACTGGAAATAAGATAGCGAGTTCCTTGAGAGAAAAACTATCATCAAGGCGTCCGCTATGATCGCAGCGGCGTCTAGAGTAGCGTCTATGTATGGTAGCGTAGTCTCCGGCCTCTAAGCACAACCTAAGCCAGCATTTTCAGCGGCTGGCCTCATACCCTCCTTGCAGAGGCACCGCTCGTTTGAGGGGGGTTTAGAGTGGCGTTACTTGCCTGAATCCTTAGGAGTGACAGCCTATGCTTCAGACACACCCGCCGCCTTTGCAAGGTCTCGCTGCATGACCATCGAGCCTCGTATACGCGCAGCAAGGTCCAACGCTGCGGCCGCCAATCCGTCGGGATCTTTTCCAACGTTAACCCTTAGTCTAATGGCTTCTCGCAGAATCTTCCCAGCCAGCATCTCAGTCTGGGAGTCAGCTCCGGCGCGCGAGGCGATTTTTGACACCCTCTTAAGTGGATCCTCAATAGCCATAGTTACGTCAAGTGAGCGGACAAGAGCCCTGTAGTAGTGAGCGAGCAGTTTCCGGCTCATACCTGACGCTTTGGCAATCTCGCTAAGCGAGCGGGGCACGTCTGTAAGTCTGCAGGCAGCGTACGTCGAAGCCGCGACCATACCGTTGATTGGTCGTCCTCTAACGAGACCCTTGTTCAGCGCTCGACGGTACATCAGCGCAGCCCTCTCTGTAACAACTTCGGGAAGGTTTAGGCGACCGGAGAGTCCTCTAAGCTGGCTCATCGCTCGTGAGAGGTTCCGCGCCATTGACGAACCGGCCGATGCACGCAGCTGGGTGCGTCGGAGCCGCCAGAGCTGGAGCCTCTCGTCGGCGCTAATGTTCCGGTTAGACGCTTGGGCGCGAGAGATGATCGTGGAGAGGTTCTTGTCGAACGCGGAGAATCTTCCAGGGGGTCCGGACTGGCTTTCTAGAAGACCCTCTTCGGTACGTCTCGGGACTGGTGCAGCATACTGCTCTGTCGGGTCTGACAGTACGAAGCCGCAATTGGTGCATATGACTTCGCCCGTCTCCGCGTCCCTCACCAGGCTAGGGCTTCCACAGTTGGGACAGACATAGTGTCCCACTTCGTCCCGGGGTCTGGTCCTCCGCGCGCTCATCATTCGTCCCTGGACCGGGTAGGTCTGCGGGGTCTGGGCTGGGGCGAGTTGATCCTTTTCCTCGGTAACGGTGGAGGTGCCCGCCATCTCTGCCAATCTATATACCATGGGGCCCAAATGAAGCTTGTTACTATCTGTAAAAACTGGTCAGGAATGACCCCCAAATACACCCCCGGAAAGTGCAACATTGGTAGCCGGGGCAGGGCCATACGGCTCTCCACAGGAGCCGTCCTTATCGCACTATCGGTAATTATCGGAGTAACCGCCCTAATCCAGGTGGTCTGGGTAGTCAGGCTTGCCCTCGTTCTGCCATTGTATGCTGGGATGCTGGCAGCTCTGGAAGGATCAACGTCGTTTTGTGTACTCCACGCCGCCCGTGGCACCTATGACTTCCACGAACCGATGGGCTTCGCATCCAACCGGTCTAAGACTGTGAACAGAGTCGGGTCGGAGGACTGGAAGAAGCTCGACCGACGGAGGGCACTGAGGATGCATGTCGAGGCTCTGGCAGGGGCTGTCTTACTGGCCACTATACTCGCCCTTGCCTAGGTGAGCCCCTAGGGCCGGGGTTCTTCTCCGGGCGGGGAGGATAGAGAATCTTTCCAGAGTGAAGCCGGGTTTCTCGTCTTGTGTAAGCTCGGCAAGCAACTTTCCTATCAGCGGTGCAAACTTGAATCCGTGTCCTGAGAAGCCGTACCCGTAGACCACGTTGGTTCGCTCTGGGTCCTTGTCAATTACGAAGTCCGAGTTTTCTGTCATGTCATAAAGACAGACTTTGGTCTGAACAACTTCCCCATCCGCAAGGTCGGGAACGAACCTCCGGCAAGCCTCTCTACAATCGATGATCTGCTCATCGTCAACCGATCTCTTCGCCGACTCAGGGTCTACTGACTCAGACAACTCTTTTGGTGACAATTTGACTGCGTCGATGCCTGCTGCCGGCAGACCGTAATGTCTGTCGGTGAAAAAGACTGGACATGAGTCTGGGCGGAAATGGTCTAGCCCTGCGTGAGGCCTGAAGTAGACGAGTTGTTGTCGCGTCGGCCTTATCGAGGTAAGCCCATTTCTAAGTAGTCTATTGGACCATGGTCCAATAGTGACCACGAGTTTTCGAAACTCAATCTTCTCTTGCGTATCAGTCTTAACGTATGGATGCTCTTCAAAGACTATGTCTCGCGCCTGTCCTTGTTGAAACTTCACACCAGCAGCTTTGGCCAGAGACTCGAGTGCTAGAAGGGCCTTTGATGCTAACAGGACTCCGCCATGAGGGTCGAAGAATGCTTCTTCAGATCTGAACTGGGGAAAACGTTTCTTCAGGTCTTCCTTGTCAAGTCTGTCCGCTCCCAGTTTCATGTGCGACAGAGTTCTGTAGCTTGCTTCGTTGAACCTGTTGGCGTTCTCGTCTGCGCCATGGAGAAGCAGAAGGCCCGTCGACAGGAGAAGCTCTTGTCCCGATTCCTTTTCCAGCTTTCTCCACAGCTTCTGGCTCTCAACGGCCATTGTCGTGTACAACAGGTCGCTTCCGTAGGAGTAGCGGAAGACTCGGTTTACGTCGTTCGAGCTGGAATATTCACTTCCGACTCCGTGTCGGTCTAGGACTAGGACCTGGGAGTCGCTGGTCTCGCTTAGAGTGCAGGCTGTGGCGAGACCCATTATGCCTCCGCCTAGCACGCAGAAGTCTGTCTTCACGGGCTGCACCTCGCCAGAGAGGGGCTGTAGATCTGTTGTTCTGTTAGATCCTGATGGAGGGTCGAGCTATCGTTCAGCTATTACTTCGTATATCTCCAATTGGCTGGGACCGGAGAAGGCCTCGCGTGGTGGCGCGTTTGAATGAGATTCCGTGAACGCGTCGCTGTTAGTCCAGTCTTCGAACTCCTTCATTGACTGCCAGTGCGTGACCACGATGTAATTCTCGCCTTTGACTGGTCGTAGGACCTCGGTCCGAATGAATCCTGGACTGTTAGCGATGCTCCACTTTCGGTTTTTCCATCGGTGCTCGAACTCCTCCTCGTGGCCCTTTTTGACGGGGATTCTGTTTGAAACTACAACGACCATGATGAGGACTGAGAACGGATTGTTATTATTCTATTCGGGGTCCATAGGCGTGTTCACTCGGCTCGGGTTTGCCTCGCTTGTAGAGGAAGCCAGTGGCTGCGAATGCTAGACTGATGAAGATCAACAGTCCGACAAAAGGGATCATGATTATCGAGATCAGGAGCGAGATCCATGGAAAGGTTCTCTTCACGCCGCGGGCCTTCAAGAGTCTGATGCCTGACGTTGATCCCACAACGTACACGAGTATGGCCGCTCCGCTAGGAATCAACAGCTCATTCTCTAGGTCCACATTTAGGAAGTAGAATAGGGCGAGTGTGAGCCATGATAGTCCCAGTAGCAGCATTAGGGTCCGGTTCGGGACCCGGGTCCGGGCGTGGACCTTGTCGAGGAATCTCGGAAGCCCTCCTTCCTTGGCGGTGGCGTAGATGACTCGTGATATGCCTGTTGTGTAGACGTTGACTGTGCCGAAGATTATGACGATGGCGAGGACTGCCGTTCCGATCGCACCATATGTTCCTAGCGCGTTGGATAGCATGACGGCGAACGGTGCTATGTTTCCACCTGATTTGTAGGCCTGTGTGCCGATGGCGGCTACTGCAACGGAGGTGTAGAGTAGGCTGATGATTGCTACGCTGTAGAGGATGCTTCGGTGGAAGTCTCTCTCAGGATTCTTGAACTCCTCAGCCACGTTGGAAACGTTCTCGTATCCCAGATACGACCAGAAGATGAGGGCGGCGCTGACCCCGATCGGTAAGAGCCCTTGGGGAAAGAAGGGGGAGAAGTTGGAACTGTTGACGGATGGTGCTGATGCTATTACTGCAGTGACGAGCAGTCCGACGATAGCCGTGATGACCGCCAGCTGAACTCGGCTGCTGACGATTATCCCACGATAGTTGA
>VBBG01000191.1 GCA_005882905.1 Candidatus Bathyarchaeota archaeon
AGAACCACCTCCTTGTCCAAGCTCTCTCCAAGCTGAGACGTGAGATGCGTCCTCTTCAGACGAGAAGCGAGACCTTGCTCAGCGACTATTGACATTGGAATCTAGAAGGCTGCAACAGGACATTTCTTTTAGAACCTTGGTCTCTCGCCGATTCGCTGCCACTCGCCATCCTTAAGTGACGTGTTTGGGTTGTAATGAGGCCTCATGGAGCCCTTGCACGAGCGGCAGATCAAGGCCTTGAGAAAGGCTTCAGGAATCAGCACATTCTTGGTCATGTTGGACATGAGCGACTTCTTCTTGAACCTCGCCACAAAAGGCGGACGCAAGGATGAGATGGAAAAGCTGACCCGGATCATTTATGGCACGAAACGGAAACTATAGCGACGCTCTCCTTAGACTGGTGAAGGCGCTAAACGAGACTGGTATACGATACGCTTTGACGGGCGCAGCCGCGGTAGGTTACTATGGCGCCCCCAGGTCCACTATGGACATAGACGTTGTTGTAGAAGGGAAGCTCTCAGACGCCCAAATTGAGGTGCTGGTCGCCGGCCTGTCAAGGAAGGGTTTCTCGACAAGCAAGGACGAGATTCGCAGGGCAATCACTGGAGAGGAGGTGAAGTTCCAAGCCTTCGATAACAAGACAGGTTTTCTAAGAGCCGATATGTTCCTGGAGAAGTCTTTTGGCCGTGTGAGAGATCGCATCGACGGATTGAAGGTTTGGTTCATGACTTTCGAGGAGCTTGTGGCTAAGAAGATTCAATACGGCGATCTAGACGAGGTGAAGCTGCTCTTCCAGCGAAGGGGGCGAGTCTTTGAGAAGGAAAAGATCGTTCGCTTCCTCAACACTCAACAGAGAGCGAAGCTTGAACAGATCCTCAAAGAGACAAAATTGAAGACATAGCATCCTTAGGTCCATTCTCCGTATCATCACTCAGGAGATTCTGAATATGACTCCAATAATCATGGTCGTCCTAGACGGGGCAAGTGATCGACCGGACGGTGAGTGGAAGACCCCGCTCGAGGCGGCTACAACACCGAACCTGGACGCTCTTGTTCAAAGAGGAGCCCTCGGTTCCATGTACACAGTTGGGAAAGGAATTGCTCCGGAGAGCGATGCTGGAGTCTTTTCTCTCCTAGGATACGATCCACTCCAGATTCACATTTCTAGGGGAGTAGTCGAGTCGATCGGCGCAGGAGTCGATTTTCACGACGGCGACTTGGCTCTTCGAGCTGGTTTCGCGACTGTAGACGGCGACAAGCTCGTCGATCGCAGAGCGGGACGGAACCTGTCGACCGAAGAAGCACGACAACTAGCGAGCGCAGTCAACAGCGAGGTCCGGTTGAAGAACAGCATCCGCTTCCAGTTCCACGCGACCGTGGGACACCGGGCGGTGGTGGTCTTCAGAGCCAACCCGCACAACTTCTCCTCGGAGATTTCCAACTTTGATCCCGCATACGTGCGTACTGGAAAGATAAGCATCGCCCAGCCCGGCGCAAAAGGGTATGACATCCCCAAGTGCGACCCGATGGACGATTCGCCTGAGGCAGTAAAGTCTGCAGCCCTCGTCAACGAGTTCGGATTCAAGACCAGACAGGTACTGGACACTCACTCGGTCAACCAGCAGAGGAGAAAACAGGGCAAGAAACCGGCCAACTTCGTCTTGATGCGGGACGCTGGCACAACCAGACCTGACGTACAAGGCTTCCGTGAAAAATGGGGCCTAAAGGCCGTTATGATTGCTGATCTTCCGGCGGAGCTAGGGATCGGCAGACTTCTAGGCATGAATGTGAGAGAGATTCCACCCGGGACCTCGCTCGAGGACTATCGGAAGAGAGCAGAGTTAGTCTTGAGATTGGCTGGAGAATACGATTTCGTCTACGTCCATCTAAAAGGACCCGACGAGCCTGGCCACGATGGACTGTATGACTTGAAGAAGCAGAGGACTGAAGAGATCGACTCCGGATTCTTCTCACACCTCCGGATGGCTGCCAAGCTCCAGAGAACACTCCTCTGCGTCACCTGCGACCACTCCACACCATGGAAAGATAAGGGACACAGCGACGACCCAGTCCCAGTACTAGTCGCGGGAGGATCAATGAAACCAGACGGGTCCAACAGGTTTACAGAGACAAACGCAAGCCTAGGCCACTTCGAGAAGCTGGAACGTGGTAGCGTACTTCTCCCACGCCTGAAGCAGATAGCCGCATAGTTCAGGCAGGGCTGTTCTTTCTAGCTTCGTCCGCCTCTCAGATAGATTCATAGAGCATTACGATGAGTCATGATCTAAGTTGAAAGATCCAATTTCGAAGCGGAACCTTGACGGTTACGGCGCGCCCATTATCCCGTGGGAGAAGGTCCAGAAGCGCCTGCAGAGAGGAATCTCTCAAGCTCCGAAGACAGGAGGACCAGATCGGCACACGGCCTGGCTGGCAACCGTCCGCCTGGACGGCAAACCCCACGTGATGCCAGTGGGAATCCTCTACGTGGACGATGCTTTCTACTTCAACGCCGGCCCAAAGACGAGAAAAGCTAGAAACATTGCCCGCAATCCTAACTGCGTCATCACCATTGCAACACACAACTTCGACCTAGTAGTAGAGGGTCCGGCCACGAAGATAGTAGACTCTGCCGGGTTGAAGCGGATCGCCGATGCGTACGCAAAGGTAGGATGGATCCCGACAGTTGTGAAAGGCGGCCTTACTGCCAAATACAGTGCGCCAAGCGCGGGGCCGCCCCCTTGGCACGTGTACGAAGTGAGGCCCGAGACCATCTTCGCATTAGGTACTTCGGAGCCTTACGGGGCGACACGATGGAATTTCCAAACTGAGACTGATGGAAAATGATCTGAGAATAGCGGTTAAGTAAGCGTCCATTTTGGGTGAGAAATCATGAAGATCAAACTCACAAGTATATTCGTGAACGACCAAAACAAGGCCTTCGACTTCTACACAAAAATCCTAGGCTTTGCCAAGAAGGCCGACGTCTCCGCTGGAAAATATAGATGGCTGACGGTCGTCTCCCAAGAGGAGCCGAACGGATCCCAGCTGGTTCTTGAGCCAAATGACAAACCCGCCTCCAGATCCTACCAAGAAACCATTTACAAACAGGGCATCCCCGCGACCATGTTCTTCGTTGACGATATTCAGAAAGAGTATCGCAGATTGAAGGGACTGGGCGTGAAATTCACTATGGAGCCAACGAAAACACCTGGCTCGACCATTGCCCGGCTTGATGATACCTGTGGCAACCTTATACAGATAACTCAGCTTGGCTAGCTAGCCTAAGCCGAGACGATTTCACGGCGGGATTCGCTCGTAACGGGCTTCGAATAGTTTCTGCAAGCTGATCAGCCTATGTTCCTGTCCGTGAAGAAGTGATGACGAGACAATATTGGGTCTGGAATACATTCAGTTGGCTCCTGGGTTCGTCAAAGAAGTGGTGGAGACCTACGAGAACTGGGATTGGAAGGGGCCTGTGCCGATGAAGATCCAGGAGTTGATGATGGTACTTCGAATAGAAGTGACGAAACTATACGATCCAGGTTCCTGGGCACGACAGGCCGAAATGCCGAAAGTCCCAGGGCTCAGGGACACCAAACTTGGTTGAGGGATGTGCCGAGAAATCTAAGATTTAGCTTCTGGGGCTCGCAAGTTATGCCTGGGCTACGAGTTTGGTTGAGTGCTTCTCAGGAATTTTCCGGAGCTTGACGGCTGCCATGATAAGGCTCCGGGACAACAGCTCAACAGGCGGAATCTTCTTCAAAACGATCTCCAACTGGAGCACCGCACGGACCGCATGCGGGCTGTTCAGGGCCATTAAGACTGCAGGAGGGATCTTGTGCCAGGAACGGACCGTTTCAACCTTCATACCCAGGTCAGAGACCCATCTTTCCACCTGTCGCTTCTGGAAGAGCCTAGGGTAGAACTCTCCCTTGCGGAGGTAGAGGGGAAGCTGCGAAAGCGAGTGCGGCCTGAGAAGATTGGCGAACTCTAGCACCAGCCTGCCTCCCGGTCGGAGGACCTCGGACATCTGGGCGACTGCCTTCCAGGGTCTCTCGAAGTAGCGCAGCACGCGGATACACACGACCACATCGAATAGTCCAGGCCGAAAGGGAAGGTGCTCCCCTTCTGCCACAAGCAACTGGACGTCGCGGCTAGAGAACTCGCTGGCTCCATCAATTCTCTCCCTCACACTCTTCACCATGCGTGGGTCAGCGTCCACTCCGATCAGCACCGAGCCTTTCTCGGATAGAGGTAGTAGAATCCGGCCCGTGCCAATGCCGATTTCAAGAATCATTGAGCTTGAAGGGCTACTGACCAGCTCGAGGATATCAGACAGCTCAAGCTGTGAGATGATGAGACCTCCATAGTTCGGATACGTAACTCGTTCATACTCGGCGGGCTCGAACCTGGTCATTCGTCGGCTTGGCTTTTCTACCTTCAACTCAATATCCTGCGTTCATGCGAATCGGCCCTAAGCTTGACGCAAGGAGCTTTGTGTCTCTCTCTATAAGCGCGCTCTCTGCTTCGACTTCGGCAGTTTCTCCAGACTCGGCTGTCTCCGGGTCTATGCCATTTCGAAGTCGAAGATTCGGTTCATCACGGCATAAGATGCTTGGCTGAACCGGCTGTATCAGGGCTGGGACTGCGGCTGAGTCACTAGGCTTCGCAATTGTCAGATTGCAGAACCGGGCGGCGTGCAGGTTTTTGTTGCTGAGCTGCTTCTCATCTTCCTGCCAGAGAATCTTCATTCCAAGGAATTCTTCGTCTGTTAGTTCGAACGGTCCAACTAGTGGCATCTTCACCTTTCGGTCCATCTGCTGCAAGTATTAGGGGTCGTGGTACACTCGTCGATGTGCACTTTTAGAGAGAACAGATCAGATTGGTCCTTTGCTAATGTCCTTTCTCGGCCTCACAACGACTGCTAGGAAGAACAGGGCGAGCGCCACGAAGTCTAGCGAGTCGGTGATAAAGTCCTCCCCGGGCAGCTGGCGAAAGAACTCTCGAATAACCGTCTTTACGAAGAACATCAGAAATGCAAGCGCAACGATAACCAGCGAGGTCTGTTTTCTCACGTACCAAGCATAGAGCGATACCGCGAAGAGGACCAGGGCAAATACTGCCTGACCGATGTCTAGGATCACTTCTAGATCAGAGATACTTCCCTGCGTGACTAGGCTGGAAAGTTGGGGAGCTATCATCGCGGGCCGTAGCGCTCGATTCTTGTCAGCGCACGTCCTATCGGGCGGATCATGCTAGGAGGTCTGCGAGTCTTTCGGCCCATCTCTCCCAGATTCTCGGATGGTAGCTCTTGAGGAGCGTGAGTATCTTCACCGGGTCGCCCTTCGCCACATAGTAGACGAAGCTACCTTGGCGGCGAGACTTGACGAGTCCGGCCTCGACGAGTCGCTTCATGTGCCAGCTTGTTGACGACGCTGAGATATGAGCAAACTCGGAGAGTTCCTTCTGCGTTGCATCAGGGGTCTTCAGAAGGTATAGGAGCAGGTCTCTCTCCGTCTCTTGAAACAGGACCCCGAGAATCTCCTGTTCCTCAACTTCGAAGTCCAACCTCTTGTAGAACCGCTTGTAGAGGCCCCGCCTACGGCTGATGATACTTTGATCCTTCTCCAGCCTCCGGAGGTGGTACTGAAGAACGCCCATCGCCAAGTTGAGTTCTCGCTTGATTCCTCGCAGATGTGAACCAGGGTTGGCCTTGATGAATTCCAGAATCTGGACTCGCCTGGAATCCTCCAACTGTACCGTTTCCGCGATGCTTGCCGACTGCAAGGCACCGTATCATTGAGAGGGGATGGAAAAACGTTCGCAGGGAGGCAGAACGATATCCCAGATTGATAACGAAAAAGGCCTCCAGTGCGCGTCCGGGAGCTTCGGGCTGACGAGTCTATGCGAATCGGATGCCCAGGTACTGTCCGACGAGTGTTCCGACTAGGAAGAGGGCCAGGCTCGCGGCTAGGATTATTCCTGCTATCTCTCCGAACTGGCGCTTGAAATGTCGTGCAGAGATCACTGTGTCGTAGTAGGTCATGGTTGCCACTAGTATGACTCCGATCACCAGTGAGGCCCCCAGCGCGACGGCCATTTTCGGCGTGAGGAAGTAGGGGAGGGCGAGGAAGACGGCTGTTATCATGTAGGAGACGCCTGTGTAGATGGCTGACCACTTGGCGGAGCCCTGGAAGCCCTGCTTGGCCTGAGCATAGGCGGCAGACGCCATCGCTATAGACGCGGCCAAGCCTGCGATTATGCCGGCGAGTCCTGCGAGTTCTGTTCGCCCATAGATGCCAAGGGATCCGGCGTGGATGCCGGAGATCTCTACTACCGCGTCTGCCAGACCGAGAACAATGAATGACATGTACTTCACCCGGTTCTCCTGTATCTCTCCAATCAGGAGATCCTCCTGATTCTCCTCACTCTCCATCATCGCCTCGAAACGAGCCTTGTCCGCAGCGGGAATATTCTCAGCGATTCTCTTGTAGCGCTCGTGGAGCTTGCCCTCATGCCTCTCCATCATTTTCAGCGTAAACGTCAATCCCAGGATTATTCGTATCAGGACGATCGCGTAGGTCCGCAGCTTCTTCGACGTGACCTTCGTTTCGGGTGCGTACGTCTTCCAAAACTCGTAGTGCGACTGCTCCCCGTTCGCAATATTTTCAAGGGCTTTCTTGAAACCCTGGTTCCTCTCACGACGAGAAAGGGCCAGGTAGACAGAATGGTCTGCATACTCGTCCTGAGCCGATTCCGCCGCTAGCTTTGCCAGATCGGGTGCTACAGTCTCTTGCAACGAGCGATATCGGCTCTTCGGGTTGCGGAGTCTCTTATTTAGTGATCTTGCCCTTGGACTATTAGTCCACGTCCACGAATATCTCGCCGTTCTCGACCTTCACGAGGTGTTCGCTGAGCGGTTTCTCGGCGGGAGGATTGACCGCCTCCCCCGTTAACAGGTTGAAGCGGGACAGATGAAGCGGGCATGTGACCTCCTCTCCGAGAAGGAACCCAGTCGAAAGATCGGCTTCCTCATGCGTACATGTCCCGTCCCAGGCGTGTAGTCGTCCCTCTAAGTTGACAATCAGGATCCGTCTTCCGTCTTGTTCGATTCCTTTCATCGTGCCCGGAGGAAGCTCAGAAAGTGGGCACACGCGGATGAGCCTTCCCGAATTCGTTTCCCTACCGGTACTTGTAGTGCCTTTCGAAGAGATCTGCTTCGACTGCCTCCTTCTCAGGTTCCTCTTCAAATTCTGGAAGCTGTTCTGCTCTTGGAGGAATCATTCCACCTCTACCGGCCCATTTCTCGTCGATCAGAAATTGGATTACGGCTCTCACAGATCTGAGCGGTATGCGTTTGACTGCTGGGTGGAGGAATCCGAGGATAACCATCCTCTGGGCCTCGCTATGGGCCAGACCTCGTGACATGAGGTAGAAGATTTGTTCCTCGTCCACCTGGCTAACAGAACCCGAATGGGTCGCTTTCACCTCGTTCGTGAAGATCTCGAGCCCGGGGATCGCGTCTGCCCTCGCCTTCTTGCTAAGAATCATCGCGTGCTCCGCGAGATATGAGTTGGAGTTCTTGGCTCCCTCGCTGATCCTGATCATGCCTTTGAAAATCGCACGAGCATTATCCCTCAAGACTCCTCGAGCCAGAACATGCCCTGTTGTGTGTGTGGACTGATGTGTTAGGTCTGTTACAACATCGAACCGCTGTGACTCCGAGCCGAAAACGACTTCGACATCCTCTGCAGTTGCTCCTGGGCCATCAAGAACACTGTCCATCCTAGAACGCGTTGTCCCACCTCCCATGTGTCCCACGGTCCAGTTGATCCGAGAATCCTTCTGACCGATTGATCTTCGATTGACCGTGGAGTGAACGTCTCCCTCAAAATCTTGGATACTGGCAAAGTTGACTTCAGCTCCTTCGCCGAGATAGACTTCTGTGACCTCGCTGTAAAGCGAGGGACCTTGACGCTCTGTGCCTAGTTGCGAGTAGGCTTCTTGTAGGAAATTGACTTTGCTGTTCTCCTCGGCCACGATTATGTTGTGAGTGAAAGAGGCTTGCCCATGCGTCTTCAGTAGGACAATGTTCCGGAACGGAATCTTGACGCTCAGTCCCTTGGGAACGTAGAGGAACGTCCCGGCTGTGAAGAATGCGTCGTTGAGAGCTGCGAACTTGTCATCTCCAGGCGGCACTGCTTTTGTGAACCGGTTTCGGGCGAGGTCTGGAAACTTGAGCAGGGCCGATTCCACGTCTGAGAAGACGATTCCCTCTTTCTCAAGCGCGCCATGTACTTCGGTGCGGACCATTTGAGAATCCACTTGCAATGCAAGTGTTGGCTCGTCCTTCTCCTTCACCAAGTGAGCTATTTCGCTGGGAATAGTTCGACTATTCGACGGCAGTCCAAGCTCGATGGAATCAAGATTGAGCCCCGAGAGAATGTCCACATATTTTGTGTATAGCTGTGATTTCTCGAGGGGTAGCTTCTTGAAGTAGTCGAGGGCTACCACGAGAGAGTTGGCCATGGCTACCTTGAATGCCGAGAATATGTTTAGAGCTTTGGGCCTTGGGCGCTTAGCCTACGGCGCCTTCCATTTCCATCTCGATGAGCCGGTTGAACTCTACCGCGTACTCCATCGGCAAGACCCTGGTGAAGGGTTCCATGAATCCCGTGACGATCATGCTGAGAGCTTGAGTCTCCGTCAAGCCTCTGGACATTAGATAGAACAGTTGGTCCTCGTTGATCCTTCCAACTGTGGCCTCGTGGGTTATGGTTGCGTCGTCTTCGTTGACTTCCATGTAGGGATAGGTGGTTGTCTTCGACTGATCATCCATGAGCAGCGCGTCGCATCGGACGCTTGACTTCACTCCCACTGCCCCCTTGGCTACGTGAACCAGTCCTCTGTATGTGGTTAGTCCGCCGTCTTTGCTGACTGATTTTGCGGTTATCCTTGAGCTGGTGTATGGTGCAAGGTGAACTGCTTTCGCTCCAGTGTCCTGATGCCTATTCTTGCCAGCAAAAGCCACGGATACGATCTCGGCTTTGGCCCTAGGCCCGACCAGATAGACTGATGGATATTTCATTGTGAGCTTGCTACCTACGTTAGCGTCGATCCATTCTACAGATGCATCTTCGTAGGCGTAGGCTCGCTTGGTTACGAGGTTGTAGACGTCTGAGCTCCAGTTTTGGAGGGTTGTATACCTGACCTTGGCGCCTTTCTTGGCTATGATCTCTACAACTGCCGAGTGAAGAGCGTCAGTGGAATAGACTGGTGCAGTGCAGCCCTCAATGTACTGGACATCAGAGTAATTGTCTGCGATGATGAGGGTTCTCTCGAACTGTCCCATGTTGGCAGCGTTGATTCTGAAGTATGCTTGTAGTGGAAGTTCTACTTTGACGCCTTCCGGGACATAGATGAAGCTGCCACCACTCCAGACGGCGCTGTTGAGCGCGGCTAGCTTGTTATCTTCAGGAGGGATAATCGTTCCGAAATGCTTCTTGACAAGCTCCGGATGAAGCTTGACAGCAGTATCGGTGTCGCAGAAGATGACTCCTTTATCCTCGAGATGTTTCAGGAGGCTGTGGTACACAACTTCGGACTCGTACTGGGCGCCTACTCCGGCCAAGAATTTCTTCTCGGCCTCGGGTATGCCTAATCGGTCGAAGGTCTTCTTGATCTTATCTGGAACGTCGTCCCAGCTCTTCTCAACCTTGTCAGTGGGACGGAGGTAGTAGTAGATGTCGTTGAAGTCGATGTGTGCAAGGTCGCCTCCCCATTGGGGCATTGGGCGCGAGAGTCCTTTCTCGGACTTGAACACGTACTTTTCGGGGTCCTTGAAGTCGTACTTGGCGTAGTCTAGGTCCAGAATGCTCTTGTTAGCCATCAGTCTCATCCTCCATTATGACGTATGTTATACATCTAATCCACGCCCTATATGTATTTACGCGTTCCGTCCCATGATCCTAGATTCGGCTTAACCGTCCATTCAGCAAGCGATAGACTAGATCACAACCGAGCGCTGCCAGCCCTGCTGCTCGTTTTCCTTGCGGCTCTACTCGTTTAGCCCCAAGCATTAGCCCCATTTCCCACCAAAACAGCCCCGAAACCGCCTGTAACGCGCAGATCCAGCAGATCTACTTTCAGACTCCCTCTACCAAGGACGGTCAGCAAAGTCTGACAAAAAATTGAGCCAAGTTTTATGTGAAGGGTTCCAACGTGCCACGATTCATGCCAGGTAAAAGATACTCTTTGCCAAATCTGCCCTACAAGTACAACGCGCTCGAACCTACGATTTCTGAGAAGATAATGACTCTCCACCACGACAAACATCACCTTGCCTATGTGAACGGAGCCAACGCGGCCCTCGATAAGCTC
>VBBG01000192.1 GCA_005882905.1 Candidatus Bathyarchaeota archaeon
CAATCAGCGGGTCATTCAGTTCACTGACACCGAGGATACTACGCTGGACGTGTGGCTGCAGCTTGAGAACGCGGACCTCGACGAGGAGGCGGCGAAGTTTCTGAACGCGGGTCTCCTATTCGAGCACTATCTTTCACAGCTTCCGAATGATCCTGCCCAGCGCAGTAGCGAGCAGGTAGAACAGCTGGAGACGTACCGGCGTGATTTCGAGACGGCGCTTGACGAGGGGAGGTCAGCCCTAGCAAGCGCAATGTCCGCCTCTGCGTCTGGAGCATACACAAAGCAGATCAAGACCAGTCTCGGTCCCACCGCCATCCAAGCTATCACCCTTACAGGATGGTTCTACCTAGTCTTCCACGCCTACACAACCGTCGCCGCTGGTAGTATCCTCGCAGGATTCGTCTACGGGCTCGCGGCCTTCACAGCGCTATTCGCAGGTCTAACTATAACACGCCTCTTCAAGAACTAGTTCCCAGAAACAGTCTCTATCGAGTTGAGGCCCACAGGAGTACACGCTCCAGCCTTCGGTTCAAACTTTTCGTTCTACCCGATACTCGACTCATTGAAGGTTCAGTTTAGGTGAACGTGCAAGAATGCGGCCAGGCGACCTCGCCGATGCAATAGTGGAATTGTCAGTGTTACTATCGCGACGCTCAATATCGCAATCTGGATGAATAACAGACCCAGGTATGCGGCGTCCCCGAGAAGATAGTTTCTGAAAGCGATGGATGGAACACCTTCTGGTTGGCCCACGACCACGTCAGCAAGCATCGCTGCAAACTGCGCCACGGCCATCAACGCCGCACTCACAGTTGCCAAGCCCACTCTCACCAGCGCAACCACCACCAATATCATATCGATCGATACGAATCCAATGAGTCCATATGCATGTGATGGTGCCGCGGCCCACAGCCACTTGTCATCTATGAGTATCTGGATTCCTAAAAGACCGGATATTGCGAGTGTCAGAGACAGTGTCGCTTGGACGATTTTCATCCACACTTCCTCACCCCTAGCTAATCGAGTCGGTGCACATACACCAGACAACCTTAGCGTATCGAGTGGTATTGACTGTTCAAGTGGCCTTGCCCAAACCGGTATCTATGAGAACCAGGCGAGCAAATTAGAAGTCATCCGAAATCTCAGTTCATCCCGATCTGGTTCCGTGGTAGGATGGTCTCGTTAGCATGGGTGTGTCGTACGACAGCGTCGCGAAGATCTATGATGCGACTAGGTGGGCCGGGGTCCCGGCTCCCGTGATGAAGAACATTCTCGATGCTATGAGAGACGCGTTGAAGGGTTGTCGCAACATTCTCGATGTTGGAACAGGGACTGGACGATTCGCCAAATTTTTCGAAGACGCAGGGTTCACAGTGATAGGTGTCGACGTCTCCCTATCGATGATGGCTCAGGCCCGAGAAAAAGGCGTACGAAATCTGGTTCAAGCTGACGCTCATCACCTGCCCTTTAGAGACGAATCGTTCGACGGTTCCATCATGATCCATGTCCTGCATTTGGTAGAGAACTGGGTCCAGGTCATTCATGAAGCGGGTCGGGTCACGAGAAACATTTTGATTTCGGAGGCGGGAGATGCCGTAGGTTTCAGTGCAAGGCAGAGGTACCTGGAGCTTCGTGCCGAGATGGGCTATCCCTTGAAGCGGTTCAATGAGGCGGAGTTTGGGCTTCGCAAGCTGATTCGTCCGACATTCGTAATTTCGACGGGTGATTACTGGACTGATGTTAACGTGGATGAGGAGATTAGAGGTTTCGAGGCTCGCAAGTCCTCAGTTATGAGCTACGTGCCGTAGGATGTCCATAGGAAAATTATGCAGCGTCTTCGCGCAGAGCATGGAGGAAAGATACTCCGACGTCACGATATCCCTGAAGTCGTAGGCTGGGACCCGACTCACCTTCGAGAATTTAGAGCGTAGATACTGAGAGTGGGCGTTTCTCTCCGAAGCAGTCGAGGTGATTTCGATCGATTGCTTCAGCCAATCCTCGCAACTCTCAGATTGCTCAATTCTCTTCACTAGCCAGATATCACTCTAACGAAACCAGAACCCATTGCGTGTATTCTTGTAGTACTTTCAGAGTCCTGTTCGGACTAAGTGGACCCCAACTGGACGAGGGAGGTCGGATTCGAGGTCGTTCCGGTTTGATACCTAACATCGAGTTTGCAGTCAGCAAGGCCGTGAACGAGTTCTGCCACATATCAGTCCTCTACCGTGAGTTCATGCCTGCAGAACTGGCGACTGGAATGCTAGATAACAAGACCTACGAGAGCCGGAATTCTCGTCTTCAACACGAGGAGCTTCGCCTACAGCTTCAGAAGCTGAGGCCCTTCCCATCCGATCTTGAATGGTACGAGTTCGCCACCGGTCTGATGAAGAGAAGCCCGTTGGGAGGCCTTGAGGCGCTATCGACAAAGAGTGGAATCGTGGATCTTTTTCAGGATATCCGGCAGAGACGAGATTTTGGTTTTGAAGAGATTTGGCGAGACACAAGACCCGGTCTAGAGGCGTACAAGGAGAAGTTTGAGTCCGAATGGTCCCCGATAGGCGACCAGGTATTAACACGTCTCTCCTCGCTAGCAAAGCGTCCGTGGACGACGGACAGGATTCGCGTTCACTTCATAGACTGTCTCTATGGTGGATTCGGCTGGAATGATTGCATAGGCTTCGCTCCTTTTCCAGACATTGAGGTTCAGAAGAAGTTCCTTGCCCATGAACTGTCGGAGCTTATTACTCCCAGACGAAGTCTCGTCGAGGCTCTAAGAGAAGCCAAGCTCAACCTTGGGATTGCTCACACGGTTGTCGATCTGCTGGCTTATTTCAGCGTGAGAGATTTTCTGGCGAAGCCTGTCTTTCCCAATGTTGAGAAGAAGGGAATCAAACCCAACCCAAACTACTATCCGGCTGTGGAAGGGCTGTATCTCATGTTCGAACGCTATGCTGAAAACCCGGCGATATACCAAGACTTCCAGGGTCTCGTCCAGGACATTGTAGCGACCTTGACAGAAGTCTCCATTATTCAATAATAGTGTATTTGGTCGATACTGGTCTCCGGTATTGGAAGGGGCCCGATTATTCGATGAGGTTTGTACTTCTCTTCGAGCCTCTTCATATCATCCGCTGAGAGCTTGACGTCGAGCGAGCTAACCGCCTCCTCTACGTGGTCGACTCTTGTGGCTCCAATTATCGGAGCACAGACGCCTTTGTGTAAAAGCCAAGCCAGGGCGATCTGGGAGGGAGTTACTCCCTTCTCCTTCGCAACCTCTTCAACTCTCTCGACAACATCAAAATCTTCTGGCTGGAAGAATCTCTCTGCAAAGTACTTGTCAGTCCGGTATCTTGGACTGTCAGCCGCCTTTCCTCGCTTGTATCTCCCGGTGAGGAAGCCTCTCGCGAGGGGACTCCACGGCAGTAGAGCAATTTTCTGATCTTTGCAGAGAGGAATCATTTCTCGCTCTTCTTCTCGATAGCAGAGGTTGTAGTGGTTCTGCATCGAGACGAAACGGGCTATGCCCAGTCGGTCGCTGGTGTAGAGTGCTTTCGTGAACTGCCAGGCAAACATACTCGAAGCGCCGATGTAGTTGACCATTCCTTGCCTGACTAGATCATTCAGTGGGACAAGCGTCTCTTCTATTGGTGTGGAATAGTCCCAGCGGTGAATCTGGTAGAGGTCGATCCTGTCAGTCTGGAGCCGTTTGAGGGATTTCTTCACTTGGTCCATTATATGGTATCTGGAGAGGCCCTCCTTGTTCGGTCCCTCACCGGTGCTGAGTCTGACCTTCGTCGCGAGGACAACATCTTCTCTATGGTCCTTCAGGAGTTCTCCAACAATCTCCTCTGACCTTCCAGCTGAATACACGTTGGCCGTGTCAAAGAAATTCACGCCGAGATCAAGCGCGCGTTTCACTATCGGCCTTGCCTTGTCGATCTCGATCATCCATTCTTCAGAATTGCCGAAGGACATTGTCCCGAGGCAGATGCGAAATACCTGTAGTCCCGTGGATCCCAGCCGATTATTTTCCATAGAACCCAGGCGGGACGTTTCAGGTCTCGGCTCCGTTTAAGACTTCTATGGACAGTCCATTTGACTATCGAATGCACAAGGACTTCCGTCTTCCCAGTCTGTTTGAGGTATGTTTAATTGAGCCCGAGCTCTTTTTCCTAGAATCATGAAACTGAGTCGAAGAGCCTATCTTCTCTTGGTCATCGCATGTATCTCGGCGAGTGTTAGTGTCATTGTTTATGCAACCGTATCTCAGGTTTTCCCAGCGGTCACCGTTCCATCCGTGACCTTCGCAACCCAACAGAACTGTGCAACCCTCAATATCCAAAACCCGCCCACCGCGGCAGCCGGGACGCTAATTGCCAACTGTTTATCAGGCACTTCTACAGTAGCTGCTTTCAAGGTAACCCGTGACGGGAGCAGTACACCGACATTCACCATCGTCACCAGTGCGGGAATCCTCACTCACACCCTAGGAATCGCTGCAGATGGGACCGGATGCGGCTCCACCATTACCCCATTGGTTTCGGGAACAGCTGTGAGTTTTAGCGCCGCAGGAGCCTACATCTATTGCCTCACATACACAGCGTCAAACACTGGCGGAACAATCAACCAGTTCACAGTCGCCTGGTCTCCCTGAGTTTCGAAACAAGACGTCGATACAACGTTCTGCGCGACCATTAGTAGACCCTTTTGACATCCTCACATCACGGGGGATCACTCCTTTGCAGGAGACTTTGAAGAGCAGTACCGTTTCAAGCCCAATTTCAGCTCCGACCAAATGATAATCATGCGGGGATCAATGGAACCAGGAATATTATCTGGGCCCACGTAAGCGCGGCACTCAGAACTGCACCCGCCAATACCTGAAGCGACGTGTGCTATGCTAACCGAATTCTAATCAGCCCCACTGGTATCACAAGTATGTAGAGAACGCCCCTGCGGGACCAAGCTTGAACACTAGGAAACTGAGGGGCCTTGTGATCCCTGCCACGTGGACGCTTATCTTCCAACCGAGTGTTAATAGGAACATGGCGGATGTATTGATGAAGTATGCCAGCATTAGACCGCTGAGCAGAACGGGCGCTCTGATCGTCCGAGCGCTGTGAATCCCGCGAGCTAGCTTACGAGCGCGATCTCGAAGGGTTTCGCGCGGGCACTTTTCTCGGCAATATCGTAGTCCAATCCTTCCAACCTCGCAAACCCTGTGATCCCGACTATGGGCAATATAGTGGCAAAAGACAACGGATAGAATCGTGGAAACAATCGTTGCCGATTCAAGCAGAGCTAGGACGACGAAGACAGACGTTGCGATGATCGGAGCGCTGAACGAATGCGACAAGTAGCGCAGAGCGTCTCTATGAGTTTGTGTCGCAGTTCAATGGGAAAAGATGGATTGGAAAAGACTATTGCCCTACTCCTCGCGGTTCACTCTTTTTCTGGTTGGCCGGTTGGGCGCTCAATTGTGCAACATCCGGGTCCGCAGCATCCGCAGCAGCAACAGCTCAAATACT
>VBBG01000227.1 GCA_005882905.1 Candidatus Bathyarchaeota archaeon
CTTCGATCTCCTCCATCGGACATACACGTAGACAAAGCCGTAAGCTAATGCAGATGCCAACAACAAGCTACTACCAAACAGGGTCGGATCAATTACAAGTTGGCCCTCGCCCGTCAGAGCGTCAAACGGATTCGCGGCTCTGAACCCCCAGACCGTGACTATGGCGATCTGACCCAGGGCCGCGACTCCGAGCGCGACCCAGAATGGACGGTCGAGCATAGCGATCTTCTTACCCCGGTCGAAGAAGGGCACGATTAGAAAAATGAGAACGAATATGGCGGGAATTATTGCTCCGGCAATGAAAGGATTGAGGTGTTGAACTCGGATGAACGCGTATAGACTTGTAAAGTACCACTCTGGAAACGTGATCTGCGTGGGAAGGTTTGGAATATATTTAACGCCGACCTCGACCGGGAACAGGCCTCCCATAACGAGTATTATTCCTGTGATAGCGGAAGAGACCGGAATATCCAGGACCAGATTCTTGGGAAGATGAACGGACATTATTGCCAGCATTATTATGGGAATGATGAACACGTGGAACGCGTAGAATCGTAGCACTATATCGCTGAAGCCGAAGCCGAATATGATATTGGCAAGATCTGCTCCGATGACCGGACTATCGAGAGTCAGCGTTCGCCCAATGTTGATGGCCAACTGGCCGCGTATATTGAGGATAAGATCCTGTTATCCACAGCATCTCATAGCGGAGTTTGTAGCGACCGGCAAAATACTGATAGAACATGTGCATGACCGCCAAGAGAACCATCGCGTTGGATGCCTCATAGTGGATGTTCCGAATTATGAGACCCCAGTCAACCTTGTTGTTAATGTCTGCGACGCTCTGGAAAGCTTGATTGCACGCAGACGATGTCGCGTCTGTACAATCACCAAACGCTGGGCTGTAGTGGAAGAGCAGAAGCGCTCCCGTGACTCCCAATATTATGAATACTACAACCGTCAGCATGCCAAGGAAGCCGAGAGGGCTGATGAATCTTGAAGGGAAGACTATCTTGAGCGCTAGGAGGAGGGTCCGCTCTAGGCGGTCCCAGATCCATCGAAGGATGGCTACGATGGGATCGAGGAGCCCTTTCTTCTTATTGGGAGGTGCGGCCAACTCCTATCTGCCCTTGGATGTTTGTTGCGGTTATGTTCCCAGACGCGTCGATGCTCAACTCGACCTTGGGAAGAGGAAGCAAGCCGAGATCGTAAGCGGGGCCAGCGACCGGCACGCCATCGGCCAAGTTATACTGACTACCGTGGCATGGGCACTGGAGCCTAAACTGGCCCGAACCTGGAGTGCCAGCGAATCCGGGATTTACTAGGCACTGCAGATGCACGCACGTAGTGTTGTACGCGACGAATCTTCCGCCCGTAGGTGCGGTATAGACGGTCGACCGGTCAGTCAACTGTACCCCAAGATTGTCGTCAGGAAGCCTTACTACAATGTTCTTGTAGTATGGGCTATCCGAGATAGTATAGGGCCAGTAGAAAAACTGCGAGAAATATTCCTTGGTATTACTCGGATCGCCCAACGCTGTGTAAACATCGCTGCTAGAAACTGCCGCCTGATACTTCGACTCAAGATCAGTCGCCTTCGCAATGACTGTTGGCGGTTCCTTTGGGGGGAACAATGGACCAAGAATTCCCCCTGAACCTGCTACCGAGGCCACGGTAAGTAGAGCAGACGCTCCAAGAGCCCCGACAAGGAAAACTCGCCGAGAGATCAGGGGACCTTTGGCCGGTACCGACGCGGTCGAAGGTTGCGGTTGTGCAGCCACAGAGACTGGGGGGAGACTCGTTGCGGGCGACGACGTCTTCCTCTGCTGCTGATCATCATCCATTTCTGGATAGCTCACAGGAACTATTTCCGCGGAAAAGCCTCGGAATCGTATTAAACACTTGTCTATACGCTATGAGCCGTTCGATTCGTCTACAAGTTGGGAAATGATATAACTAACACAGGACCGAGCATCGGAAGACTGTTTCGACGCGGAGTGTTCATCTTTGAATCGAATAGTAGCGTCACTAACTCTATTACTTGGCCTTGCAGCCATGATGCTCGGAGTTTATTCTCAACAATGGACAACTATACAGCAACTACTGAGACCGTTCGTCCCCTTCTTCGGATAGGGCCAAGCTAAATGGAGAAACAGAAAACCCCGCAGCCTCTTGAGCCAGCCCAGGGGCTGCGTGCCAGGCTTCATCTAACCGGTGCGCGGATTTACTTCTGGCCGATTAGAACCGTAGTACAACTAGGCTTCTTCTTGTTATTCAGCGGAGTCGGCATAATGAGTCTCGATCCCGCGTTCAACGGAACCCGTTCATGGGTAGTCCTACCGGTTGTTGCTAGCGTAAAGTCGCAGGCCCAAGTTACCAGTACTATGGATGCCATTACTGTTCTCCTGGAGAACGGACTGTTTCCGTGGCTTCCAATCGGAATAATGCTCGTCGTAGGAGCGATCCTCGGTCGTTTCATGTGCGGCTGGATTTGTCCAGTTGGATTTCTACAA
>VBBG01000226.1 GCA_005882905.1 Candidatus Bathyarchaeota archaeon
CACACACTTCATCTTCTCTCCCTTCGAAGATATGACCACACAGGAAGGCTCAGCCGTTTGGACGCGTCCCCCAAACAATTCGCACTTCATGACCCTTATTCAGAAAAACTTCCGCGAGCCCTTCGAAGTGAGACTGCAAAAACCGATTATTGATGCACCCCTCATAATTCCCTTGGTCGTAGAGCACATCTGGGAGTATTACTCCTCTCGCCAAGTTTGGCAAGCTGTTGGACAAAAACATGTGAATGAGGTTTGGAGATACACCAAGGGACTCCGAGCCCGGGACCTTCGGAGACCAGGAGCTGCTCTTCACTTCCTTCAGGATCAGTGGGATCAGCTAATGCAGAACTTCGAGGAAGTTTTCATTCAGCCACGAGTCTTCTTTGACTGGCCCTCACTGAAAAATTCCACGTTTCTCAGTGTGATAATGCGTGCAACTTCCTCTAAAGCCATGCTTGAAGCAGTCTCTCGAATCTCCGAGAGATCAATAGTCACCGCTCTGAAACCCAGTATCAAACTGGACGGTACCTGCCACGTATCCTGTTTCCTTCCGAGCGACCAGTTGGCCCATGTTGCCAGAATCATCGGAGAATGCCACTCCGACAATACGCCCCCCCTGATCGCAATTCAAGACAGAGCCGCAACTCTAGAATTGTTTCAGCCAAACTTCTGCAAATTGGATTGGGGCTGTTTCGATCCTTCCCGTCTTTCCTGGACTTTTGATGGGCAGAAATATCTGGAGCATGCGAAGAAGCTCAAACTGGATCGGGGTGTGCGAAGAAACGGCGCTTACTCATCTGGCCGTTACGCGAATGCAAGTCGCCGTCACACACCGAGTATCTTATCGTCCAAGAATTAGGAGTAGGCAGGGGCCACTCTGCTGATTTGAGCAGAGAGAAGCGTTTGTGGGCAATAATTTCGAACCGGGGATCTCTTGGGAAGACTCGAAATCTCATTAGGTCTGATAGAACCGTCCTCCACCCCCACCGCCGATCGTTGCCGGCGGGTCCGGGACGAACGGTTTCATCAACGGATATCGGTCATACCCATAATTTGAATCGCTTATACCGTCAGGGTCCGGGCAGATATTCTGACTGGGCCCGCTACAATTGTCCACGGCACCTGTATTGTCGGACCAGTAGTTGCCCCCCACGGGGTATCC
>VBBG01000015.1 GCA_005882905.1 Candidatus Bathyarchaeota archaeon
GGCCCATTTTTTCTAGAGAGCAAGTCTTAATTCTGTTCCAAATACCATCCCCGATAGTGAGAATCCATGCGCGAAGCGATGCTCACGATCGGGACTCTCCTACTCTTCGGCGGAGGCCTGATGGCCATTGCCGCTACGACCCCGATGGGGGCCGGAGCTCTGATTACTGAGGCGCAGCTTGTACAGATGGGCTGGTCGATAGCAATAGGGACTGTCATCGCCTTCATCGGCGCGGCTCTGATAATGCGAAACCGCTAGCAGGGCTACTTGAGTTCCGCGGATAGCATTTCGTTCAGCTCGTCCTTGGCCTCAAGCCAAACTGCGATCTGTTCGAACTTCTCTGGGCTATGCTCGTAAGCGAAGCGGATTAGCGGCAGGTACAGCTGTTGGGCTCGACGCGCCGAGACGTGGCTCTTCTGCCCGATCGCCACACCAACTCTCTTTCTCAGATCTCTGCTCATTCTCGTTCGTGACATCGAGCTTATCCTCTGCGGGAACTTCATCGGGACCCAGCCGCTCGTAGGTGTCTGTTTCGCTACTGCCACTCCTGCTGTCATCAAGTCCAGCGCGTAGGATAGCAAGTGCCAAGACTGGGTCTTCCTTATCCTCGCAAAGTACATGTCTGCATCCGCCAGAGCCGATATCGCTCGTTCAAGTTCATCAGGCTTCGGTATCTGATAAGGCGCATTCTCGAAGATCCACTGGAACAACATCTCTTGGTCGAGATCCGATATCGAAAGGGCTCTCCTTGCCGCGGCGACTGTTCGGCTGTTGAAGATCACTCGCAGGACTTCGAAGACGGACTCCGTCCGATCTCGGCCTGAGAGGAGGTTGACATCATCCATGGTAAGCGTCCGGTTTCTGCCGGATAGGAGTTGGATGTCGTTGAGGATGGATCTAATGTCTCCGCGGTCCTTGTCGATTATGAATCTAAGTGCATCATCAGTTGTCTTCACTCCCTCTTTAGAGAGAATGCTCTTCAGCAGTGGAAGTCCGTCCCGGACTCCCAACCGCTTCAACTCGATCTGAAGACAAGCCTCGCGTAGAGGGCGGATCTTCGGATCCCAGGGATCATTTGCAGTCAAAACCAGCGGGTACTGTGTGTCCTTGATGATCTGGAGTATTGTCGTGATGGCGCCGTGATCCTCTCGAAGGTTGACTCCATCAACCTCGTCGAGCAGTATGAGTCTCCCCTTGCTGAAGAGGGTTGACTGTGTTGACGCGAGCCCGGCGATCTTCGAGAGAATCTCGCCGCTCCTCTTGTCAGAGGCGTTGATCTCGACAAGGTCCCAGCCTCGTTCTTGTGCAAGCGCCTCGCTGACAGTAGTCTTCCCGACTCCGGCTGGACCGTATAGTAACGCTGCGCGTTTGGTGGGTCTACCTTCCGACCACGAGTCTATCCATTCTCGGAGCTTCTCGATAGCGGTCTTGTTGCCAGCAACATCTCTGCTCGTTCCCGGTCGATATTTGACCGTCCAGGGCTCAACGGTCAAGTCTTGCGCCCGGGATAGGCTTCGGAGGCGAGTTTCGCGAGTAGGGCGCTGAGCTGGACCTCTTCGTCCCCCCCCTGTACGAGTCGAAAGTCTATCTCTCCTACCGCCTCGACGAGGTCGATCCTCTTCTTCTCCGGAATTGCGAGTCGGAAGATTTCGGAGTGTATCTGCCTGACTATCTCTGAGCCTGAAAGGCCATACCTGACGAGCAAGTGACGGAGCTCTTCGCGGGCCTTGATGAAATCCCCCTTCAACGCATGATTAAGCATCTCATGAACATCGGTTGGCTTCGCCCTTCCGACTACCTGGTAGACGCTCTCCTCGGTTATTCCCTTGGACATGGATGAGGCGGCCTGGAGCGTGTTTATCGACTTCCTCAAGTCCCCCTCTGCCACCTCTACGATAGACTTCAGGCCTGTCTCTGTGAACTTCAAGCCTTCATTCTTCGCAATGCGATGGAGGTTCTCTACGATTTTTTCGTCTGGTAAGGGGGTGAATCGGAAGAGGGCACACCTGGACTGGATCGGCTCGATAATTCTGCCTGAGTAGTTGCAGCAGAGTACGAACCGGCAAGTGTCAGTATACTTCTCCATCGTCCGTCGTAGCGCGGACTGCGCGTCGGATGTCATGTTATCCGCTTCATCCAATACGAGGATCTTGAACGGGACAGAGCTGAGCGAGGCCATCCTCGCGAACTCTTTCACTGTCGTGCGGACGACGTCTATTCCTCTCTCGTCGCTCGCGTTCAGCTCCATGAACACATCCTGAAATCTTACTCCAAAGAGATCATGTGCAAGACAGAGCGCGGCCGTTGTCTTGCCCGTGCCCGGGGGTCCCGCGAAGAGACAGTGCGGCATCGCCGCTCTCTTGACAAACTCTTGGAGGCGAGAGACGATCTCTTCCTGATCTATAATCTCGCCGAGTGTTTTGGGCCGATACTTCTCAGTCCAGAGAGCCGGTTCCATCAGCGTCAACATTTCACTGCCGTGGGACCGGGTCTATTACTAAAGACTGTTTCACTCACCTCTACACGAAATATCCTGAGGATCAGATCGCTCTTTCTGTTCAAGAAAGAATATAGTGGGGTCTCCGAACCGTCCAACTCCCTTCAGGGGCGAACAGTCTGCACGAAGAACCATCAATAGTTACTATTGTCGATACGGAATTCGAGAATTCGCCCAGCCGGATCAATCTTCTAAGAGAATTTCCCGAGACGCGGATGGGAGACAGGGTCCTAGGCCCCTACCGGCAGGGCCAAGAGGTGGAGCTTCCGCTGTGGATCGCGACCCACTTTGTCCAGATGGGATATGCCAAGTTCAGAGAAGAAGACCAGCTCACACTCAACACGTTATCTACCACTCACTACAAGGAGACCCTTCCAGGCTCACGACAGATACCGAAACTAGCCAAGAACTTCTACTTCCAAGTCCGCCGACTCATCAAGGAGCTAAAGGCGCTAGAGGCAAAGGATAGAGCAAAAGGCCGCGACCTGGACAAAGCACTCTCACTATCGCGAGACATCGTGAATATCCGGATCAAGAAGATAGCCTCCCTGAGCGCCTCGGGGGAGCAGCCTACCGAGCTGACTTCTAACCTGACGGCTGAAGAGCTGGCCCTCTACCAGAGCATCCGGAGCTCGATAGATGCGTGGAAAAGGGACATTCTAGGGCGTGAGGCGAGTTGACAGCAGTCGTAAAGACAGCGCTTCCAGAGGAGGTCTTCCAGGACTTTTTCCGATCCTACCTGTCAGACGGGATGGGCTCAAAGTACCGGAAGCGGCTCGCACAGGTCTCGGTCTCCAACGGTAAATCTCTCATCATAGACTTTGACGATCTCATCTCGTTCGACCCCGCTCTAGCACGTAGCATTGTGGAGAGGCCCGACGATTACATTACGTATGCTAGCTCGGCTGCCACTGCCCAGATGCGGGTCGAAGACCCCGAGTACGCCGAGCATGTTGGAAAGATCTTCGCACGGTTCCGACGCTTCCCCGAGAAGACTGCATTGAGGAAGATTGGTGCAGAGCACATCAAGAAGCTGGCCCTCGTCGACGGGATCGTAGTACGCACAACACAGGTCAGACCAACTATTGTCAGTGCGGTCTTCCGCTGTCGGAAATGTCTAGAGACGATTGTCCAGGATCAGGAAGGAGAACTGATCAGAGGTCCCGGGAGCCACTGCCCCTTCTGCAAACAGAGCACCTCGTTCGAGCTCATCGAGGAACAGTCCAAGTTCAAGAACACCCAGGAGGCCCGGATACAGGAGAGACCTGAAGATCTTCCGCCCGGTCAGCTGCCGAGATACCTGGACATACGATTAGAAGATGATCTTGTCGATTCTGCACGCCCGGGAGACAGAGTCGCGGTCACATCGACGGTTCGGGCCGAGAAGCAGGCTGTCGGGGAGAGAGGAAGACTTCGAACCTTCAACATCTACCTGGAGGCAAACTTTGTCGATGTGGTAGGAAAAGAGACCGAGGTCGTCGAGATAACTCCAGAGGATGAGAAGCAGATCCTCGAAGTCTCGCAGGACCCTTGGGTGCACAGGAAGCTCATCATGAGCCTGGCCCCGTCCATCTACGGCTACGAGGACGTCAAGGAGGGAATCCTCTACTTACTCTTTGGCGGGACAGCAAAACAGCTACCCGACGGTATCAACATCAGAGGCGATGAGAACGTATTGTTAATCGGGGATCCTGGCTGTCTGATCGGAGACGAGCGAATCGTACTGGGAGATGGTACGATCGCCAAGATTCAAGATCTAGGTCAGAATCATCTCGAAGAAATAGACGTTCCCGTCCTGATCGGAAGTGGAGGTGCTAAGAGGGATGTTGCAACGCGATTCCACGTGTATCGCAATCAGCCCACGATTGAGATTGTTACAGAGACTGGTAAGAGCATCCGGGGAACCTACAACCATCCTCTACTTGCGGTCGAGACGGTGAATCGGACCCTCGTCCGTAGCTGGAAGCGCCTAGACGAATTCAAAATCGGAGACAAAGTCTCCGTCGTCACGGGTTTCCCATGCTACATTCACAGTCAAGTCGATACGGGGTTCCGACCACTGCCATACAATCTTGGACCAAAGTTTCGAGGACGCCTCCCGGAAAAGGTCACACCCGATCTCGGAGCATTTCTCGGCTACCTGCTCGGTGATGGCTGGGTCCAAAGGTACCGAGTAGGCTTTCTAGTGGCGGAAGGAGAGAAAGATCTACTCGAGCCTCTCTGCGCGAACGCTGAAAAACTCTTCGGGATCAGGCCAAAAGTAAAGGAAGGAAAACGCCCAGGCCGAAAGGTGCTGATTTACAATGCTGTGATCGGTAGCCAAGACGTGGCATCGAATCTCTCATTCTTGAGAGAAAAACGGGTGCCAACTCTAATACTCAAATCCGGTGACAAAGTCGTTGCTCAGTTTCTCAAATGGCTTTACGAAGCCGACGGAACAGTCTTCTCGAGCAGGCGCGGTTGCGGTGCCATCGGCCTCAAGGCGAAAAACATTGAGCTTCTCAGAGATGTTCAAGTCCTACTATTGCGGTTTGGAATACACTCTCGAATAATAGAAAACGCCCTTCTGACGCGACGAGGAGAGAGTATTCTCAAGTTCGCTAGAAAAATTGGCTTTGCCTCGAACAAGAAGCGAATACGCTTGGCTAACTTGGAGGCACGCGCGAAAAGACTGAGGCGTCTCACAGGACAGCGCAATGAGCGAATAGTGGCAATCTACAACCGTGAACCCGCAGATGTGTACGACATAGAAGTCCCGAGGACCCACAGATTCATTGCGAACGGTATCGTCTCCCACAACACTGCCAAGAGCCAACTGCTGCAGTACGTTTCGAGGATCGCTCCGAGAGGTTTGTACACTTCCGGTCGTGGTACGACTGCCGCGGGTCTCACGGCAGCTGTCTTACGTGAGAAGACTGGTGGGATGGTGCTTGAGGCAGGCGCCCTAGTACTTGCTGATAAGGGAGTGGCTTGTATCGACGAGCTTGACAAGATGCGGCCGGATGATCGGGTCGCGATCCACGAAGCGCTTGAACAGCAGACCGTCAGCGTCGCGAAAGGTGGTATCGTAGCAACTCTGAATGCTAGGGCGGCAGTGTTAGCAGCAGCTAATCCTGCTCTTGGCAGGTATGAGCCTCACCGGAATGTGGGTGAGAACATCAACCTAGAGTCCAGAGACCGCTCCCTTCGCACCAGACTTTCTCCGCAAGTACATTAGCTTCGCGAAGAGGATCATCCCTGTCCTCAGCCCTGAGGCGGTTATCGAGTTGCGCGATTTCTATCTCAAGATGCGTTCGAAAGGGGGTGCTGAGGCTGCGGTTGCTATTACGCCTAGGCAGCTGGAGGCTCTTGTCAGGATTTCTGAGGCGAGGGCTCGCGCGTTTCTGCGTGACCGGGTGACGGTGGAGGATGCAAAGAGCGCCATCCGGATAATGACCGTTTCGCTGTCGGATGTAGGCGTCGACGTGAAGACAGGCGCGATGGATATTGATGTTATAATGACGGGTAAGCCTCGGAGCCTCCGCGACTCGTTCCAGAGAGTGATCGAGACGGTCGCTGAGCTGGAGCGCGAGACGGGAACGGTGGAGGAGACGGTCCTCGTTGCGGCCTTGGTCGATAAGGAGAAGATGGAGGAGCGGGAGGCTCGCCGTCTCATCGGCCAGTTGATTAAGGAAGGAATACTCTACAGTCCAAAGCCTGGACGGCTCAAGAGAACCGCAGGCTAGAAGTGTAGAGTGTCTTGGAACTGGTTGGAACATGAGACTTAGAGATCTCTCACTGGACCCGCAAGTGGTCCAGTTGCTGGAGGGCGAGGGTCTCGACCAGCTCTACCCGCCACAAGAGGACGCGATAGCGGCAGGGGTGCTCGACGGCAAGAACCTGGTCTTGGCAAGTCCTACGGCGAGCGGGAAGACGCTCGTGGCCGAGGTCTGCATCCTAAAACAGGTCCTCGAGAAGAATGGGAAGGCGATCTATCTCGCCCCGTTGAGAGCGTTGGCGAGTGAGAAGTTCAAAGAGTTCCAGAAATATTCTTCGATAAAGAAGCCGAGCGGCGAGCATCTCCGGGTCGGAATCTCGACCGGCGACTATGACAGCTCGGACCCCTGGCTCGGACGATACGACATCATCATATCGACAAACGAGAAGGCGGACAGTCTCCTCAGACACAGAGCGCCGTGGATGAATGAGCTCTCGCTCGTCGTCGCCGACGAGATCCATCTCCTGACTGAGCACGAGAGAGGCCCGGCCCTAGAAGTGGTCTTGACGCGGCTTACCGAGATCAATCCGAACATCCAGGTCCTAGCACTAAGCGCTACGGTGAGGAATGCCGAGGAGGTGGGAGAGTGGCTTCACGCCGGCTCGGTTACGACAGAGTGGCGGCCCGTTCCATTGAAAGAGGGCATCTATCACGAGGGTCAGCTCCAGTTCAAGGACGGGTCCAGCAGAATAATCCCGGGCGGGACGAAGGCTCCGGTGCTGGATATTGCTCTGGATGTCTTGGCCGCCGGTGGTCAGGCGTTGATATTCACTGAGACGAGAAGGTCGGCCGTCGAGATGGGACGGAAGGCCTCGGTTGCAGTGAAACCGCGGCTCTCCAGGATCGAGGAGCGGTCGCTGAATACCATCGCTGAAAGGATACTGTCAGCAGGAGAGAAGACGAGGCTGGGCGAGGCCCTGGCCAGCCAGGTGGCGTCTGGGGCGGGATTCCACCACGCTGGCTTGACGGGGGTTCACAGGGGAATCGTTGAGTCGGCGTTTCGTGATGGGAGGATCAAGGTTCTTGCCGCGACCCCGACCCTCGCGGCCGGCGTAAACCTCCCTGCTAGAACGGTCGTAATCAGCAGCTATGAACGATTCGAGGCTGGGCACGGGCGATATCCGATCAGCGTTCTAGAGTACAAGCAGTTCGGCGGGAGAGCGGGTCGT
>VBBG01000016.1 GCA_005882905.1 Candidatus Bathyarchaeota archaeon
CGCTCAACCCTCGTTACGATAGGGAAGAACGGGGAACTTCGACACCTGTTCTGGCCCAGCCACAACTATCCACAGCACATCCACGGCTCTCTACCAGGAATCCTGTTCAAGGTTGATGGAAAGGAATCGTTCACCTGGTTGACGGACAATCCGTGGATTAGAAAGCAGCGATATCTCCCGGATAGTACCATACTAGAAACGGTCTTCGCGCATCCCCAGGGAATCCAGGTAAAGGCTACAGACTTTGTCCTTCCCGACCGAGATGCGCTAGCTCGGGTCTATGAAGTGACGAACGCGAATGCAGGAAGCTTGGATGCGAGTCTTCTTTACTACAACGACTTCGATATTGCCGAGACACCGGTAGGTGACGCCTGCTATTACGATGATAAGATGGATGTAATCGTCTCGTACAAGAGAAACTACTGGTTCGTGTTCGGATCCGACAGACACTCTTCGAGCCATCAGTGCGGCGTCCACGACGAGGGCTCCGACGCCTTCGTCGACGCGAAGGATGGAAACCTCTCCGGCAACCCGCTCGCCCTCCATTCCGGTATGATGGGCGTGAACTCGTGTCTCAAGTGGGATCTAGGCAACCTGCTCCAGGGCGCTGAGGAACAGTTGACGCTCCTGATGTGCTTTGCCAACAACAGACAGAACGCCTTCAAGATCATCGAGACAACCAGGCAAGACTCGCTCGCGGCGATGGTTAACAACGTCAACCGCTACTGTCAGGATTGGCTTCGAAGAGGCAGAATTACCGGTGTCCCAGAGCAGTGGAACGATCTTCTAAGAAGATCACTTCTCACGATCAGAACACTCGTATCCCAGGACCTTGGGGGAATCGTCGCGGCTCCGACCCTAGACCCGGACTATCGATACGTCTGGTCGAGAGATGGTACCTACGTTGCGTATGCGCTGGACCGTTGCGGCTACGCCGAAGACGCCGAGGGCTTCTACCGCTGGTGCAAGGAAGTGCAGGAACCTGATGGTGGGTGGTATCAGAGGTATCACGTCGAGAAGTCGCCCGGCCCATCTTGGGGCGAGCAGGAGGATCAGTGCGCAACCATTCTCTGGGGAATGGCCCAGCACTATCAGCTTACAAGAGATGAAAGTTTTCTCGCGGATATCTGGCCTACCGTCAGGATGGGTGTTGACCACATTCTGCGAAAACGAGATCAAGAAACCGGGCTGATCGGGCCTTCTATCGATCTCTGGGAGGAAAAGACAGCTCTACACACCTACACTAACGCCGCGGGTTGCGCAGCGATAAGGGAGAGTTCGAAAATCGCCTCTATTCTCGGATATGATGCTCTATCGGTCTCATGGGCTGAAGATGCTAAGGCACTGCAGAACGCTGTCACGACACATCTCTGGGACGAGAAGAAAGGCCGTTTCCTCAAGTCTGTCAAACCTAATGATCCTTCCATCGACACGGCCCTGCTTGGTCTGACCTATCCGTTTTCTGTCTTGGAGGCTGATGATCCAAGGGTCCTAAGCACCTCGCGCCAGATCGAGAGCGCGTTCAGATATGCATCGGACGGGCTGGGTAGATACCCTGAGGACGTGTACCAGGGGGGCAATCCATGGTTCATCACTACTCTCTGGATGGCCCTGTACCAGTGTCGGCTCCGGAACTATGACAAGGCACGAGTCTTGATCGACTGGTGTGCGAAACACGTTGACGAGCTGCAGCTCTTCGCGGAGCAGGTGCACAGGGACAGCGGTGAGCCGGTATCCGCATCCCCGTTGGCATGGTCGCATGCCATGTTTATCCTATCACTCCTCGACTACAAGCCAGCGTAATCCGCGAGAACCAAACACCTATTCGGAAAACTGCTCCTCATAGAGAGGAGAAGAAATGATTGGGAGTTCGAAGTAGAAAGCAGGTAAAAGACTCGGTTCTACTTCTTACTCTTCTTTTTCGGCTTATTTTGCGTCCTGAATTCACCATGTATAACGTATTGCACGGCTTAATATAAATTTATTGTATTCTACGGAGCGTTTCGACACGCACAACTATTTTGGGGTTCTACACCCGAAATTACCGTATTTCTCTGGCTTTCTCACTGATCCTACACATCTGTACGGATTCTGGAGAAAAGTTACTCAGGAAATACAATGCGAGTTTGCTCAGCGACACGGCTTTTTCAACATTCACATCGCAGTGTCAATCGAAAAATTGGACTTCGTTCGATTTTCAGGTCTGTCCGCCGCAGTTGCTGCATCTCTGGCTCGTCTCAAGGTTTAACGCTCCGCAGTATTTGCATCGGACCTTCACGATTTCTCTAACGATTTCGGTATGGGTCTGATCAGGCGCTTTCTTCTTGTGGTCCATGTCGACGACAGCTCCGACCATGACGAGCATGATGCCGATCATTAGGACGAAGAATGCGAGCCCGATCGCCAAGAAGTTTGAAGCGTCAAGCACGACGACCATTATTGAGAAGATGAGGAGGAAGATCCCCGTGCCCATGCTTAGGAGTTTGTTGTGCATAGCCTTGGGATCAGTTGACAAAGGCAGACGGGGACTGTGGTTAGGCGTCGCTGAAACAGTGTCGTAACTGGTCGACATTTCACCTAGTAACAATCAGCGAGACTTCAGAGGCTTGCGAATTCTACGGACATCGAGGTAGAGCTTCTAGACCTCTGCCATAGATCGCGGAAACCGGGCACGAGAGAGACTCAAGGCGCCTTCGGGGACCACCCAATCTAGGAACTGGTGTCTGTACCGTCCTTCACGAACTCCGGGGTCTTGGCCCGCCAGTGTCCTTACCTCGTCCGGTGAGCCTTTGTAGATGCTCAGTCCCCTTATCTCGCGGTCTTTGGGTCCTGCGATTGGACCGGCAGCCAATATGTGTCCCTCTTCGTGAAGTTTGGCGAGATAGGTCATGTGGGCGTCTTGAAGCGCATTCTCCTCTCGCTCACTCAGCTTCGGGGCATCCTCATGCAGGATCAATAATGCCACAGTAAATTTGTCAAACTTCATGGTATGAGTCGCACCCCTGTCGCAGGATATGACTATAACCTGATCGAGAATTGAGAGTTCAGGGGCCAATTGCCAGAGAGTGGGCGTAGACTCGCCGCGATAATGTTCACCGACCTAGTCGGTTTCACGGCCCTCAGCCAAAGGAACGAATCAGTAGCGCTCTCGGTATTGGATGAACAAAGAGAGTTACTCCGCCCCGTATTCATCAGACATGACGGTAGAGAGGTCAAGACAATAGGTGACGCGTTCCTGGTCGAATTTCCTAGTGCGCTTAGCGCGGTGAAATGCGCCTACGAGATCCAGAAGACTACGAAGGAGTTTAACAATTCTCTGCCTGAAGAACGAAGAGTTCACCTCCGGATCGGGATTCACCTAGGCGACGTCGTGGAGTCTCAGGGTGATATTTCGGGCGACGCCGTCAACGTTGCCTCGAGAATTGAATCACTCGCAGATAGTGGAGGGGTTTGTCTTACTCGTCAGGTCTACGACCAAGTCCAGAATAAATTTGAGTTGCCACTGATAAGCCTCGGATCTAGGTTGTTGAAGAATGTAAGCTCGTCAATGGAGGTGTACAAGATGGTGATGCCATGGGATGCGACTGTGGCAGCCTTGTCGGGCAGACGCGACGCAAGTAGAATAGCAATTCTGCCCTTTGCTAATATCAGCCCTGACCCGGCAGACGAGTACTTCGCGGATGGGATGACGGACGAGCTGATCGCAGTTCTGTCCAAGATTGGCGGTCTCAGGGTTGTCGCAAGGACTTCTGTAATGCGATTCAAAGGCGAGAAGGCCACTGCAAACAGGATAGGCCAGGAGTTGAAGGTCGGTTCCCTCATTGAAGGCAGTGTCAGAAAGTCGAAGGATCAGGTTCGAATTACAGTCCAGCTGGTCGATACGGAAAGCGAAGAACAACTCTGGACCGAGACGTACAATCGAAACCTCCAAGACATTTTCTCCGTTCAAAGCGATATTGCACAACAAGTAGCAAAGGCTCTAGAAGTCCGGCTTGGGGTTCGAGAAAACTCAGCCCTCCGACGAGAACAGACTCAGAACCCAGAAGCGTACTCCTTCTACCTCAAGGGGAGACATCGCTGGAACTTGAGATCTGAGAACGAGATCAACCGGGCTATCAAATACTTCGAAGAGGCAATAGGGAGGGATCCGGGCTATGCGCTTGCATACGCGGGCCTCGCCGACTGCTATAGCATACTCGGATACTACGCCTTTCGACGCCCCGTTGCTGTGTACCCGCGAGCCAAGGAACTAGCGGAGAAAGCTCTGTCGCTCAACGAGAGCATTGCTGAACCGCATGCTTCTCTGGGCGAAGTATTGATGCAGTACTTTTTTGACTGGAAGAAGGCAGGTTCGGAGCTCGACCGTGCCCTTGAACTGAACCCTAGTTACGCGACCGCGCACTTCTGGCGTGCCACTCACCACATGGCACTCGGGCGCACCGACGACTCTCTTACCCAAGTGCGGAAAGCCGTGGAACTTGATCCGTTGTCAATGATCATCTTAACAGATGCGGCGAGGAACCTATACCTCGCACGGCGATATGATGAGGCAATCAACCAGTACCAGAGGTCGCTCGACGTTGACCCGAATTTTCCGATCGCCCATAAGGGTCTGGCCGAGGTCTACGCGCAGATTGGTAAGTACGATGAAGCCGTTTCTGAGATTGAACGGGCGATAGCCCTGTCTGGGAGAAGCATCTTCATTCTTGATGACCTTGGGTACATTTACGCGCGTGCTGGAAAGAGGGAGGACGCGAGCAAGGTACTGGAGGACCTAGACAAGCTGGCGAACGACGAGTATGTTCCTAGTTATGGGAGAGCAGTAATCTGCGCCGCACTTGGCAACAAGGAAGATGCGATGAATTGGCTAGAGAAGGCATACGATGAGAGAAACTTCCTGGTGTACCTCAAGGTCGACCCCGCCTTCGATACGCTCCGAAAAGAGGAAAGATTTCTCTCACTACTGGACAAAATGGGACTTTAGGTAATCCGGCCCGGTAGCGCTCTTGAGCGTATCCAGTCGGCATCAGAGCCAATCTCTCGAAGACTTAGAACCAAGATCTGAGCAGCCCAGTTTCTGATTAAAGGGATTTATCGCCGACTCACAGAAGCAGCCCGCGACCGTATTGTCCCAGGCTCAACGGAGGCTCGCCGCAATAATGTTCACAGACATGGTGGACTACACAAGCATCTCAGAAAAGAATGAGGAACTCGCGCTCACACTACTTGAAGATCACAGACAATTGCTGCGTCCGGTCTTTGCGAGACACGGAGGTCGCGAGGTCAAGACTGTCGGCGATGGCTTTCTGGTTGAATTTCCAAGCGCTCTCGAAGCAGTGAGATGTGCCCTAGAAATCCAACAACTGATGTACAGACGGAATCAAGGCGTCACCTCCGAAAAGAAGATACTGCTGAGGGTCGCCGTTCACCTCGGAGACGTTGAACACCGGGACGGAGATGTCTATGGAGATGCGGTGAACATCGCATCGAGAATCCAGTCTCTTACTGACCCCGGCGGAATCTGCATAACTCAACAGGTCTATGATCACGTGCGGAAGAACGAAGAATTCCGCATGGTGGCCCTTGGACAAAACCGGTTGAAGAACGTGCAGACCCCCACAGAAGTCTACCGAGTTCTGCCTGCCTCGGAGAGGGGCGAGCCCACCAAGACTGACGCTCTCGAGCCGCGAAGGGTCGCCGCTCTCAACACCCTTTCCTCCATCCCTGGCCTAAAAGTGATCGCAAGAACATCTGTGATGAAGTACAAAGAGGCAAGCAAGAGCGTAGGGGAGATCGGACGAGAACTCAAGGTCGGAACTATTCTCGAGGGAAGCGTGAGAAAGGCCGGAGGCAGATTGCGTATCACCATCCAGCTGATCGACGTCGGGAGTGAGTCACCAATCTGGTCTCAGAAGTACGACAGAGAGCTGGAGGACGTTTTCAAGATACAGACTGACATCGCGGAGCGAGTTGCGGAGGCGCTGAAGGTTCAGCTTCTCACAGAGAACAGAACACTCATTCAACAGAAAGCTCCAGAGGACATTGGAGCCTATGTCCTCTACCTCAGAGGACGATACCATTGGAGCAGGAGGAACAAGGAAGACCTCGAGAAGGCAATAGCCTATTTTGGGGAAGCAATAGAGAAGGATCCAAACTACGCCCTAGCTCACGCGGGTATGGCGGATTGCTATACTCTGATGGGACGCCATCTCTACCTCCCTGCAAAGGAGGCCTTCTCGAAAGCCCGGGACTTTGCGAACAGGGCATTGGAACTCAACAATGACCTTGCAGAAGCACACACTTCACTTGCCGCTGTTCTATTCATTTACGACTGGGAGTGGGACGCAGCCGAAGATCAGTTCAAGCGTGCGATCCAACTGAACCCCAACTACGCAACTGCGCACTACTGGCATTCGGTGCTCCTGCAAACTACGGGTAGGCTTCAAGAATCGGTTACAGCAGCCGAGAAAGCACAGGTGCTGGACCCTCTCTCTCCAGTAATCGGGATGGGTGTCGTGCAGGCCTACTTCTTCTCGGGACAATATGACAAAGCCGTTGAAGAATGCCACAGGTATCTCGACATGGATCCTAGCTTCGTCGTGGCCCGTGACTTTCTAGTCCACCTGCATGTGCAAAACGGACTGTTCGAGGAAGCAGCCGAGGAGGCGAAAAGATTGCTTGATGTTAGTGAGAGAAAGTCGGAGGCCATGGCGCATTTGGCATATGTCTACGCGGCGTCAGGAAAGACCGAGGAAGCTAAGAAGCTATTCGAAGCGTCGGTTGCAGACGCAGAATTTGGTTATTCAAATCCGACAATCTTCATCATCGTATGCTCGATTCTGGGAGATCTGGATAACGCGTATCGATGGGCCGAAAAAGCTCGCGAATCCGGGAGGATTGCTTTGCACTCCCTGAGATTTAGTCCGGATCTGCAGAGGTTCAGAACCGACCCTAGGTACAATCTGCTGTTGGCAAAGGCCCATCTCCAATAGAAACACGGGCTCATCAAATTCCCCATGCCCACATGATTCCCTACACGGTCAGCGTTTGAAGATCCTTTGCCAAAACTATTCGGCCGTCAAAAGCCGCAGAGGCCTGAGTCAGATACCTCTTCTCGGCGCCCTCGTTCCCCGGGGAAATGTGAGTTAGAACCAGCCTTCTTGCCCTCGCAACCTTCGCCGCGCTCCCCGCGTCCCTCGCAGTAGAATGGTGAGTGACAGCCGCCAACGATTCTTGACCATCGAGAAACATAGCATCGTGAATCATCAAGTCGCATCCCTTGGCGAACTCCGCAATCTTCTCGGATCGCGCAGTGTCACCCACATAGACAAAGCCACCTCGGTCGGTTTCGAACCGATAAGCGAGATTCTCAGGCTCATGCATCGTCGTGACATGCTTAACACCAACATCTTCAGGTCTCACAAAAACTATGTCGAATTTCAACCAAGAGCGGGGAGTCGACTGAAGCTCAAGGATATTTTTCAGGACATCAGCTGTACTTGCTGAACTTACCACTCGGACCCGCTTGGTTCTGTTATCCATCGCCATTGCCCAGACGACAGCTGTGAAATCCCCGATGTGATCGGAATGGGTGTGTGAAACGTAGATTTCATTGATCGAGTTGAGCTTTTTTCCGGATCTCACCAGGTTGGTCAGCACCCCGAATCCCACGTCGAGCAACTTGTCTTGAAACAAGATCCCCGCGCACATCCTTTCCTTGGTTAAAACCGAACCGCTCGTTCCAAGGAAAGTTAGCGTCGCCATGGTCGCGGTCCACATGGGAGCGGGTATTTGGATTTGTGCTGGATCGACTTCCCTCCGGACAAAAACAGGCAGCGTGATACGGAGGTTCCAACAGAAGGTCGTCCGGAAGAATCTGGGGGCTAACGCTTTAAGTAGGCGGACAAAAACGGCGTTGCTGCCGGTCGGGTCAGCACTGGACAAGAAAACAAATACGCAAGTCGCCAAGATGTTGGCAGGGGTTCCTCTCTTCACTGGGTTGAAGGGAAAGCAGATCAAGTCAGTTGCGAGTGCTTTCGCAAGGGAACGTTCCTACGAGACGGGAGAAGTCATAGAGAAAGAAGGCGGGTCTGCGGTTGCCTTCTACCTCATAACCGGTGGATCGGTCGAGGTCCGTAAGGGGGAGAAGCTGGTTTCGAAGCTCGGTCGCGGGCAGTTTTTTGGTGAGATGGCTCTTATTGACAAGCAACCGAGGTCCGCCACGGTGGTCTCTGCGGAACCTGGTACGAGATGTCTGGTAATGCCAGTCTGGAGCTTCCAGGCGGCTATTGAAACGGATCCGAAGATTGCCATGGGCGTCATGAAGGAACTTGCAAGGCGCCTGCGCGAGACGACGAACGCCCTTACCGAATAGCTAAATCCCCGATTCAACAAGTTCCTACGAACTAGAAGCTGGGGTCCTCTGCGAGGACACGGCAAACGGCCTCTCCCTTCTCCCGGCTGAGATGGTTCGGGCCATAGGACTTGAAAGATCTCTCAACCTGTAAGGGGTTCAGGCCCTGCTGAGAAGATTTGAGAGCCTAGATTATCTTGGCCGATTGGTAGCGCCAACTCCCCTTCGGCAGGGCTGCCGGGCTATGGCCGGATGCTTTGGGACGTGATTACCTCTGCTATTTCTCGTGAAGAAATACCCGTCACGGTCGCGGATGGGAAGTCGCCAAGGTAGTCGATTCCAGCGCGTGGCGGCCACCGCATCTTAACCGTCCGACTGGCGCCGTATTACTTTGTTGGCCATCATATCGTGGCTAGGCTGAATAACCTAACCGTGGGACCTCTCCCCATGGAGGTGATTATCTCTGAGCATCAATGCGGATGGGGACTCGGGTCCTCCAATACCGAACATACCAGGACCTAACGGGCGTTGTCGCGCCTAGAGCAGGAAGCTTAAAAAAAGAACCATCTCCCCTATTTCTTTTGATAACCGTTGAGCGTTTTCAGCGCGAGCGAGTGGTACGCTAGGCTACACCGTACGATGTCTTTACTCGACGAGGAAAACATTAAGATTCTACAGACGATGAAACAGCACGGGCCGCGAAACCTACAGCAGATCGCAAGAAAATCGAAACTTCCATACACCACGGTCTACGGTCGAGTGGCCAAGCTTCAAAGCCTCAACGCGCTGAGTACGCATGTCCACCCCTCATATTCCAAGATAGGACTCGTGCGGGCCGTGGTCCTCGCTAGGCCTTTCCCAGGAAAGGAGCTTCTAGTGAAAGATGCTCTAAAGGTCCCGGGTTACTGGCTCAAGATAAACAGGTGCACGGGCGAGCCGAACGGATACTACTCGCAACATGCGATTCCCGCTTCTAACCAGCAGGACTTTCGTCTCTACCTTGACCAGCTCGTAACGCGAAGCGTAATCAAAGACTATCAACTGTTCTGGCTTGGAGAAAGCTACTCTCCTCTGCCAAACTTCGACTATTACAATCCCAAAGAGAGAAGCTGGAGATTCGAATGGAAGGAGTGGGCTCACGCAATCGAATCTGGGAGAGCTACGGACGGCAAGAAACCCTCGTTGGCTGCCGACAATGGCTTCGACAAGAAGGATCTCATCATTCTCAAAGAACTCCAGCTGGACGGAAGAGTAACACTTGCTGCCTTATCGAAACTGTTGGGAATGACCCTTCCGGCGACGAAGTACAGGTTCGATCGTCTTGTCGAACAGGGTTATGTTGGGGACTTTGTAATCAGCATCCTCCCGTTCATCCCTGAAGTCTCGGACCTCTGGGAGCTTCGGCTCGACTTCACCAACGAGAGCTTCATGAGAAACGCGGAGAAAATGCTCTCCAAGACTCCGTTCGTCTTGACTATGACCCCGATCATGGGGTTGCACTCGCTCGCTGTGAGAATCTATCTTCCCCGCCAGGAAATGACTAACCTGGTGACGTTTCTCTCATCTCTCGCCAGAGAAGAGATACTCGCCGGCTATTCCTACCTCCAGCTAGACCCGTCGACCCAGCTAACCCAGACCATCTCCTACAAGACATACGCTGATGGAACAGGATGGCACTACGATAACAGAGAGTACTTGCAATCCGTCGCCAATCTCGTATCTAAATGGTCTAAGCTCGAAGCCGAGCAAGCCAGCCAACAGACCAGCATACCACTAACGGTCGAATAGAGAGGTAAGGACGGCTCAGTACACCGCACTTCAAATAACGAGAGAAGCACACAACATCATCAGCTATTGCATGACACGCTAACACCGTCGACCAAAGGTAACACCACGCATTTCACCATCATCTATTCGTTAGCTCTCTGCGTCACCTTTGGTTTGCAGCCTGCACCGATTGAGTAGCTGTAAGACACTGCTCTTTCTGGGACTGTTTGTGTTTGCCTTCTTGGCCACTCACACTCCATCGGTGAGTGCGTCGACCAGCCCTGGGATTCCGCTCTACCTTCATCATCTTCCGGGAAACGTGACCGTCTCCGGGGTTCAAACCAGCCAGGTCCTGAATACCACGACTCTCTGGGGTGGTACGAGTGTTGGTCCCAACCTCAGGTACAACGTGTTCAACTTCACACTCTACCCTGCAGTATCTTCAGCTCTAACGTCAATTGAACCGGGCTCTATTGTCCTCTGGGTCACTGTGTCAGGCTCTCCTGGATCGCTGAATGCTACGGTCTACGATGCCAACGCCGCGGGCCAGCTTGCTGTAGTGACCACTTCGCAAGTCATCGCGCTCAACTCCAGCCCGAACACTCCTTACAAGCTGACGCTGGGGTTCAACATCAACCACACTTTCTCCCAATCCTCCACGATCAAGCTATCCATGACCGTGTTCAGGGTCTCACAACTCTACGTCTGGTATGATAGCGCGAGCTTTTCGTCCGCTGTCACGATACCCGTCTCGAACATTCCCACCGTCGACCTCATCGATACTTTCGATGCAAACTTCACGTCACAGACCAGTTTCAGCCTCAACTGGACCGCCCCTCAGAGAATCGTCTATCTCATCATACACGTGGCCGACCCGTTCGGAGCCTATCACGTGGCCAATGCCACAGTAACCATAACCGGGCCAGGGTCTACGACCGTCTTTACCGGAGTCGGCAGCTCGCTTACTACCAACCCCGCAGCGCCCAGCAAACTGTTCGCGGTAAGCTGGCCCTACAGCACGA
>VBBG01000017.1 GCA_005882905.1 Candidatus Bathyarchaeota archaeon
CCCGGCAGAATAACAATCAAACCATTCTGGAGAAGGAATAAGAGTGCCATGCCTGAAGAGTCTTACACTATTCCAATCATAGGAGTATTATCGGTCATCGCAGATCTGACGATCTGGCTACTGGTGGTGATCCTCCATCCTCTCGGCAGAGAGTTCGGCAGCATATGGATGGGCTTTGGGCTCCTACTGTTCTTCGCCTACACTAGGGTTAGGAGGAAACAATCTGGCAGTAGAACGCTTTCTCCGGTCTCAGGCGAGTTCAGAGAGTAGCTCGTAGAATCTCTTCTGGACATCGGATATTATCTGGTCGCGTTTGGCAGGGTTCGCGATCTGCAGCAGCAAGAGGAGGCTGGTCTCCTGTGGGGACACCTGGGTGACTCGGACTTGGGGGGTCGAGTCTGGAAGAAGGTCCACCTTCATCTCTCCAGCAATGCCCATGAGATAATCTTCTATTTTTTTCAGATTGATCCTTGTCTCGACTGTGACTGGTATCTGGACCCGTAGTCCTCCGGACCGTGTTCTGTTGACGATCGTCCTTCTTAGAAGGATCGAGTTTGGGATGACAACTATTTCATTGTCGGGTGTGAGGATTTTTGTCTGTATGAGATTCCTCTCCAACACTCTTCCATAGTGGCCCTGGACCTCTATCCATTCTCCGACCTTGAACGGCTGGTAGGTGGATACGAACTGGGAGGCGGCCATGTCTGTCAGAATGCTCCTGTAGGCCGTGATCATAGCGAGACCACCGAGGGAGAGTAGCGCGACTAGTAGGAGTATGTCGACCTTGAGTATGTTGAGGATGTAAAAGGCGCCAAATATCCGGATGGACCAGGACCCTATCTGTTGCATGCTGACTATCAGCCCAGACGGGACGGTGCCTGCTATTCTTGTTATGATGCTCCTGTAGGCTCGGACGGCTACGTAGGTGACCACTAGGATGAATATTATGGTGAGGATCTGCTCGGCGAGCGGGCTGGTGAATAGGTCGAATATGTTGAAAGCCACTCCGATTCCAGCGTCTGATGGTCGCTAGGCTGTTTCGTCTGACCTTAAGAGTTCCACTGTTCGCGCGACGGAAGGCGCGTCGCCTAGCAGCAGGACCCTATCCCCAGATTTTAGCTCCAGTTCAGGCTCAGGGAAGACGTAGGTGTTATCCCGGCAGACGAGGGCGACCCTGCATTTGTCCGGCATCTTGATCTCGTGGATCTTCTTTCCGATGAGGGTGGCGTTGAGTGGTATGGTCGTCTCGGCGACGCGCAGGTCAAGCTCGGGCCTGTAGATGAGCGTCGTGGACCGGTCCTGGGCGAGTAGGTTCTCAAGGTCTCGGAGGGCAAGCTCGACTGGGCAGACTACGATGTCTGCGCCTGCCTCGGTCAGTCGCTGCTTGTTCTTCGGACTGTTCGCCACGGATATGATTCGAGGAACCCCAAACTCCTTCTTGGCGTGCCTCGTCGCGGTGATATTGGCCCGGTCGTCGCTGGTCGCGACGAGAAGAAGGTCGGTCTGCGACGCCTCAGCCTTCTTGAGGATGTCAGGCTTGGAACCGTCCTCGTTCAGAATGGTCGCGTCTGACACGTTCGACACCTCCCGGCACCGCTCGGGCTTCTTCTCTATCACGGTGAGCTGGTTGTCATCGCTCATTGAGATGTACCGGATCAGGTGCATTCCTATACGCCCTGCACCAATGATCAAGACCCTCAACCTCGCCTCAACCCCCCCACCTTTCTGGACACGACCTTACCCGATAAACGCAGGGCCTCTTTTTGAATCGACGTAATAAGCTTCAGGTCCCCAACACCCCGTCCAGCACTTCCTAGTCAAGGGAAAACCGGTCTATGTAGCGATAATCGACTGCTTTTGAAGCCTCTTGGAGACGGTTCCCGCAGATTGAAAGCAATCTGGACGAGTCTCTTGGATCGGGGCATGGAATGGACAATCGAGCGCTTTCGAGATTGCGAACTAATCGCGGAGATCAGCGTGAAAAATGCGCCAGCCCAAATCAAGACCCTAGAATAGCGATCGAGACTGTTTCTGGGCCTTTTTCGCGGTATCGGCATGGAAAATACTGGAAAAAGGAGAAAAATCCAAAAAGCGGCCGGAAAGAATCCGGGTAGGTACCCATGGCTTCCACCAACTTGAAAGTCAGACAAGCGGGTCTTCATGATGTTGACATTGTGCTCGGAATTCTCGATGAGGCAGCCGGATGGCTTAAGCAACGTGAGATTCCGAGCGTTTGGAAGCCTGGAGGATTCTCCCGTCAATCCTTTCTCGCTCAGATCTCTCACGGGGAGGTCTATGTTGCGCTCGTTGACGATACGGCGGCAGGGACGTTTATTCTCCAGTGGAGTGATTCTCCGTTTTGGGGAGAGCGGCCGCCGGACTCCGGCTATATTCACAAGCTCGCAGTAAGACCGGACTTTGCCGGGAGAGGCATTGGACGTGAGATGTTGAGATGGGCAGAGGCCAGGGCGAAGAGTGCGGGCAAGAGGTTTCTCCGACTCAACTGCTTGGCCGGAGACAGGAAGATTCGAGACTATTATGAACGGGCCGGATTCACGCATAGAGGTGACATTGTCGAGCCTAGAGGTAGGGCGAGCCTCTACGAGAAACGGTTGACCGATTAACCATGACTACGACCCCTTGATGATATTCTTCGAGACTAGTAGCCGCATGATCTCTGAGGTTCCCTCACCAACAGTGTTGAGCCTAGCATCCCTCCAGTGGCGATGCACGTCAAACTCGTCGGCGTATCCATACCCGCCGTGTATCTGAATTGCCTCATCGCAGACCCTTAGACATTTCTCGCTTGCAAACAGTTTCGCCTGTGCAGCCTCAGACTCGAACGGCTTTCCTCGGTCTTTCAGGTGGGCCGCCCGGTACACCATCAACCGGGACGCGTTGATTTCAGTCAGCATGTCCGCCAGCTTTGACTGTATCATCTCGAAATCGGAGAGTGGTTTGCCGAACGCGGTGCGGTCCTTGCTATATCTGACAGCCTTGTCAAACGCGGCTCGGGCGATTCCCGTGCTAATAGCACCGACGGTTACTCGCCCCCCATAGAGCATCTTCTTTGCATACTCGAAGCCCTCCCCCTCGGTCCCGACCAGGCTTTCTTTAGGAGCGTGGGCGTTCTCAAAGACGACTTCTGCTGTGACCGACCCCCGGTAGCCGAGCTTCTCGATGTGTTTACTGGATTTGGCGAGCTTTGCATCCACGAGAAACGCCGAGGGACCTTTCGGAGTCTTGGCGAAGAGGAAGTAGAGATCGCAGTAGCCGCCGTTGGTCGTGAACATCTTCGTACCATTAACGAGCCACTGCCCACCTTCAAGACGCGCGGTCGTCTGCAAGTTCCGCGCGTCGGAGCCGGCCCCCGGCTCGGTTAGAGAGAACCCGGCGAACTTTTTCCCACTAATCATCTGCGGAAGATACTCCTTCTTCTGGCTGGGGTTGCTGAACTGGCGGACGCCTTCGCAACATGTGCCATGAATTGCGAGTGATAGGGCGGTGCTCGCGCATGCCTTTCCGCACATCTCCATAGCCGCGACGTAGATCGGCCAGGGGAGTTCTAGCCCGCCAAAGTCTTTCGGAAAACCCATGCTGGTGAAGCCCTGCTCGAAGAGCTTCCGAATATTCTCACGAGGAAACTCAGCCTTCACGTCGATCTGGCGCGCCGTCGGCTCGATCTCCTTCTCGAAGAAGTCGCCCAGCGAGTCTAGGATGAGAAGATAATCCTCAGCAACCGGTCCGTACATCATTTCGACGAGTTCTTTCTGTTCTTGAATTAGAAAGCCCATTGCTGATGTTCTCCGGGAAGCATCGGCCACCCTCGAATTGTTTAACGTTTAGGGACAACACGTTTTTCAGCACCAGGGAGACATGCCCAATGATAGGTCTGTGATGAGGCTGCCGCGAAGCCAGACGAAGAATCTGAGCTTGATGGTCGTAGCTGCGCTAGCCATGCTCTCCCTAGGAGGACCCGTGGGAAATCATTTTCAGACTTCCACTAGTCCTGTCACGGGAGAGCCTCTACCGATACGGCAGGGCCCTATGGGAGTGTCAAGTGCCAGTCCTGGGGACCCCTACTGGTTCCAGCAAGGTGCAATTGGCGACAGCAGCACGCGCAACAGCGTTGGTGCTAGCGTGATGATAAGAACAGTATATGATAAGCTCAACAATGATGCTCATTCCTACTGGGTAGGTAGCCTCCTGTCCAACAATGCCTTCGTCCAAGTAGGATACCTCAACGGACTAACAACCAGTGGCCAGTTCTATTGTTGCGCTTGGTTCTACGAATTTTTCCCACCTAACAATTCGACTTCTCCACCAATCATTGGTCCGGCAGGGTCCGCGGGGCCAATAACATCTTGGCACACTTACACCATGAACCACACCGGAAATGGTGTTTGGGCATTCTACATGGACAATCAGTATCTTGGTTCCAGTCCACCTGCCGGCAATACGTACAACCTGGGCTCAGGCACAACAGGGAACAACGTAATTGCTGCTCTTTCTGAAGTGGCGGAAACTACTGTTAGAACTGACACAATAGGCCCAGCGGAATTCAAGAACCTAAAGTATGCCCCAACGAATCCCAACGCGTTCCAACCAGTTCAGACAGGCAACGTCCACATAGGCTGCGGCCTTAACAATTCCTGCCTTCCAAATCCATATGGCGTCTCTGAAATAGAAAACCTCCCAAATGACTTTCTCTCGGGAAGCAACATTCCAACCCCCGGGCCGGATGAATGTGGCAACCCTGTCAACCCTACCACGATGGTCCTATGGTCCCCCACCCTTGCTCTAACATGCACTGGCACGAACATGTCGTTCTCCTTTATCGACCAGGACGGAAAGAAGATCACTCCAGACTGGATCTCTCTGGACGATTCCAGCAGAACCATATTCTACACAAACTACCAGAGCCAAATAGTCCCCTCCCCCTCGGGTCAGTGGTCAATCAATAAGATCTACTGGCACGCCGTTAACGTCGCGACCAGCCTAATAGTTGACATGTCAGGACCAAACCAAGTCTTCCCTACCAACGTCTTCTCCGTCACATTTGCAGTAGTCGGCTACATTTACTCCCTCCCGGTCAAGAACGCAACAATCATCATGTACCTTCCCGACTCGACAAATCAGACTCTACGAACCAACAGAGACGGCGAAGTGATCTTCACACAACTGCCTCCCTCGTCCTATTCTGTCCATATCTCAGTGCCTTACGGCATAACTTCGAACCAAGTCCATGACATTTCGGGCCCCGGCTCTCTTATCGCCAAGGTCTTCAGTCTACCAGAGCTGATCACGATAATAATCCCGCCAATAATCATCGCCGTTCTGATCGCAGTCGCCGTTGCCCGGAAGGAGCACCAGCGCCAGGCGATGATCCAGGCGCAGACACCAATCCAACCTATTCTGCACCAGTTGCGGCACTCCCGTTCGAGTTGCGATCCGGTAAGAGTTATTCCTCCGCGGAATCCTTATAGTGAACAATTCACGGCGCGCTTTTCAGATGTATTCTTGTCATTACAGGTAGGAATAGTGGGCGTAGGCTACGCGGGCTTCGACTCGATGACTCCCGGGCTCTCTACCCGAGAGTTGATGTTTGAGGCGTCAAGTCGGGCCTATGAGGATGCGGGCATAGACCCGCGGAGAGACGTTCAGAGCTTTGTCTGCTGCACCGAGGACTTTTGGGAAGGGATCAGCATCACCGACGAGTACATGCCTGACCAGCTGGGCGCGGTGCTCCGCCCATTGTGCACCGTCTCCTCGGATGGAATCATCGGATTGGCGACCGCATGTATGCATATCATGTCAGGAATCGCCGATGTGGCCGTCGTCGAGTCTCACAGCAAGATCTCAGACGTCTTGAACCCTAGCGAAATCACAAGTTTTGGTTTCGATCCCA
>VBBG01000018.1:0-475 GCA_005882905.1 Candidatus Bathyarchaeota archaeon
TGAGAGGCAGAGGAGGCTTGTGCGTGGGCGGACGATTTCTGATGATACTCTTCAGATCAATAGTGTGATTGTTAGTGGTGCTGCGGTGGTTCCGGAGGCTCCTAGGGAGGCGGCTAAGGCTTGAGCATGGAGGTTGTCGAGGAGCACGTGAACAGTCTCCTCCACCGTCGGGAGGCGAAGCTGGTTGTTCATCATCAGGGGCAGGGGACGCCGGACAGGATATCGGTCCGGAAGTTGGCCTCGGACCATTTCAAAGCGGGCCTGGACCAGGTCTATGTCAGGAGTATCGCGACCCGGACGGGAGGCTCGAGCGCGCTCTGTGTGGTGGAGGTCTACGAGGACCCGAAGAGCGCCGAGATTGTGCCGGCGTATGTGAAGAACAGGAACCTTCCAAAGGACCAGCGGGTCTCGAAACAGAAGAAAGAGGCAGAGCCGCGGCCGGCAGCGCCGGCACCGAAACCGAAACCGGCCGCAG
>VBBG01000018.1:640-7746 GCA_005882905.1 Candidatus Bathyarchaeota archaeon
CTCCGGATCTGTGCCGCGAGACTAGCACGCATACCCAATTTTCTAGATTTTTCGGGTCGGCAGGATTTAGCATGGAATTGAGGTGGTAGACGGCAGACTTGCCGTTTGACAACCTCAGAGGATTAACATGATCATGAGCAAGATTCCGATTCTAAGGCAATTCCAAGGCAACTTCCAGGGGACTGCCAGGCTTTCAATCTCGCATCGACGTGTATGGTCGTTATGGTTTCAGGAGCTTCTCCAGCTTCTGAACTCGCTGGTTGAGACTGGGGAGAACACTGAAGCGTTTTCTTGGGACAATCAATGTTGAGATGGCGTCGCGACTCTTTCTCAGGGATTCAAGGATCGTCGCTGTTCCCACGATTTCTGCAGCGCGCTTGTCAGCCGCGTAGAATAGGCTTCTCCAGAGCCAGTGGATGTAGAGCCACAGTACCGAAGAGGCGAACAGGATCCAGCCTGCAATGACGAGAATGAGTTCGATGGTTGCCTGCTCATTTCTCATATGAAATATCTGCAGAAGCGCAAAGATCAACGGGACCTCTCCGACTCCCAAGGGCAGGACAAGTCGGACGATGAAACCGCGTCTCTGCCCTCTGTACAGAGACTGGTTGTAGATTATCGATGAGGCGACAAGGGGTCTCCAGTCCCCTGGCGTAAGCTTTCCCCGCATTCCACTAGGAAGCTTCACCTCACCGTATCGGACGACGACGCGGTCCAAGGGCAATCCCTCATCCCAAGAGACAGTGTCGGGTTCACGCTTGCCGGGCTGGATCTGCCGGAAGAGTTCCTGGGCGTACCTCAGAATCTCATAATCCTCTTCCATGGACCCGCCTAGATCTTCTGAGGCAAGGTTAAGGCTGTCCCCAGACAGCCCTAGGGTGAACTTTGTACCCGGTCGTTTTCAAGCATCGATCTAAGTTGTATTTGGCTACGGCCTCTATGCTTGGCGGGACGACCGGATTGGTTCCTTGGGTATGGGTAGCAAGCAGCTGGTATGATCCGGTACCAGGCGCGTTTATCTTTGGAGGTTTCTTCTATCTGATGTGGACTGGCGAGCTTGCCCGACTCTTGTTTGAACCTCAGACCAAAAGGGTGGCAAGGACCCTTGTCGTGAGAGGAACACAAGCCATCTTCATAGCAACCGCACCAGGAATGCTAGGTCTCTACGGAGGTGCTCTGTTCGGGATAGACTATCCGTATGAAGGTCTTGCAGAACAGGTTGGGACAATCGTGCTTGGATTCGGAACCGTTGTCTTGAGCATAGGTCTCATCTTGGAATGGAAGCGGCTGCCCCAAGTGGTTGACAGCTCAGCTCGCATAGCTCTCGACATGATGAAAGAGTTTGGTTTCGGACTGGACGACCTACGGCTCTGGGTAGTCATCGACCCTACGCTAGACAATCTCGGAAAGACCTACCCGGCAGACGACGAGTTCGCGATCCTTCTGCATACCGGAAGCATCTACGGCACCGAGAGTGGGGGTCTGTATCAGACGATGATCCACGAAATGTCCCACGTCTATTTGTTTCAGAAGAAGCATCCGTCCCATATCGAGAGAACCTTCGAGGAAGTCTATGATCCGATAGTCGAGAGGCTTCCGGCAAAGTGGCAGTCCAGGACCACTCGAGCCGTCATGTTATGCCCCCTAGAGGTCTTCGCTGAAGATCTAACATTCAAGGTGCTTGAGGGATCGAAGACATCTTGGGCGAAGGCGGCTCTGGAATACTTCAGACGAGGAAGAGCGATCCGGAAATCACTCGCGATTAGCTCCAAACGCAGAATGTGGGGAAATGCTCTGTTGCTCATCCGCAACTGCTACTATCAGTCAGTGATGCAAAGATACCGGATGGCCGACTCGGGTGCGATTGTGAAGAAGGCAAATGAGAAGCTTCTCGCTTCCCTGCCGCCGATCGCTTCAACCTCCTTCGACTACTTTCACCGATTATTCCTAGAACTAAGAGACGATATCACGGCGGAAGACTTCAAGAAAACACTCGAAGACTATCTGTCAAAGTTTATCGCACTCGCTGAAGGAAGAAGTGGTGAAGATGCGGGCGAAAGGAAGTTGAGAGGAGCCGTTCTTGAGCCGACCAATCGGTTGGAATCTTGATGGCAACCTGTACCTGCCCATGCCCACCTCCATCAACCCCATGCGGTGTCCACTTTGTTCCAGGTCCCGGTTACCAAATGGCAGCATATCTCGCCTCCCCTTGGTTCTACCATGATAATCATCGGTTGCACCCTGACCACGAGGGGAAGAAGTGTCGGAGATGCGGCTCAGAATTGGAGAACGAGAAGGATCGAGAGCTAGGTCTCTGTCATCACTGCAGAGAGTTGCTTCACGGTCGTCCCTAACCGAGCAGGAGTCGGGCTAGAGCACGATCCTGCTGATCGGGTCTGCCGAATTCTGGAGCGTCTGCGAAACCTGATCACCAAGGGTAGTAAATTCGGGGGACTGGGCGTTACGCTCAGTAATCCGTGAGCTGCATGACTCCGCTGGTCAAGTCGTAGGTTCTTCCCAGAAAGTGGCTGTCCACTACTTGGGTTCGGCCGATGATCTGCAGAGCCATCCTGCCATCAACAACAGGCGCATTCCTTACGATGATCATGAACGTCCATGTGACGCTCGGAGCATTATTCGGAGTCGTGATCGTGACATAGGGCGACCAAGGCTGATCCACACCATAGGCAACCGGATACGAAGTCGCCGGCGAGGAGTACGTGTCCACCTCAACAGCCAGCGTTGTCCCCGGCGCATTCACCACCTTGAAGGTCAAGGATCGCGTATACAGACTATCATGAAGCACGCCATCAGCGGTCAACGACATGCTCACCAACACCGGACACATCCGAGTAGCATTCACATTCGTGCACTGGGCGTGGACGTAGTAGTTGCCGATATCGTGGAACGTGGCATAGGCGACCTGTGAGCCCTGATTCGTAACACTCTCCGACACAACAGATAACGGGGCGACAGTCTCGACCGCTGAGACCCCGACAAGAACTGCAGCAACCAAAACAACAGCGGCAACGAGATACTTCAGTCTAAACACTCGACGCGGACCCTTCTGAACTCCCGATTTTTCGAACCCACTCATCTCTATCTCGACCAGACAATGGCTTGCCGAACCTGTCTCATAAGAGGGGCGTACACATTGGAATACTCGTGGATCGCTTCTGATTCACTGAAAATCCGGTAATGCAGAATCAGAAGCTTCTTCCAACCCAAGACAAACCCTAGCAACGTCAAACAGAGCCGACCTTGAGGGTCGTGATGATAGTTGACTAGAGCTTTTCTCTAAGCGATTCTCCTTGGGTTGGACTCTCGGATAGTCCAGCCCAGTCCGATAAAGCCCAATGCCAGCATCCATATCATAACCAGTGAATCTATTCCTGCGAACGGTAGATCAGTCGCGGTTATCTGAGAAAGAATGCTTGCAATGAAAACATAGACCACGAAGATCCAGTAGGCCATGATCGAGTACCCAACCAGCTTCTTGCGCGTATTCCAGTCTTTCAACTTCTTCCGAGGACCCCGTAAGCTACTGCTCGGATCGCTCTGCATCTTCAACATCCAGTAAAGGAACCATGCAAATATAGGAAGGGGAAGAGTGGCTAGAATCACTCCTAGAGCGTAGTCCATCAGCCTCGCCTACAGAATCCCCTTCTCTGGCTCTCGTATCCACTCGTCAGCAACAAAAGGATTGCTGGAACGGGATTAGCCCAAGTTGAACCAACAGACAACTCTACCTGCTGTTTGTGGAATCTTCGCACCACTCCTCACGGTGGCCTTGTGGGCTGTCGCGAGCGTTCTGAGACCAGGGTATGACCAGCTGGCGCATAAGGGCAGCGAGCTTGGAACTGGTCAGAATTCCATCGTCATGAACGTAAACTTCCTGGTAACAGGCATGAAAAATCGAGACTTAACTGAACTAGAATCTTTGGTCTGGAACAAAAATCTAGGCTAAAAGCGAGCCCGGGGGGAATAGTCCCGCCCGGAATTCACGACCAGACACGAGCCAACTCAAAAGTTAACTCCAACAATTGTGTAGGAGAAGTGTTGGTATCGCAGACAGTGTCCGTCGTAACATGTTCTAGATGTGGTGCGAGCAACACCTCACCTGCGCGTTACTGTAGTACCTGCGGCAACCCACTATCAACTGTCCCAGCTCCCACGCTTCCCCCGATGGGTTATGCTCCGCCTCCCGCCCAACAGTACTATCCGTACCAGTATCCCGCGAACTACTGGGAGGTCGTGCGAACAAACAAGATAAACAACAGTCTCACTGGGCTGCTCCTACTCGTCATCGGCGTTTTGATCGCCTGGATTCCCTTCGCAGGGTTCATCGGCGGAATAGTAGGCTTTATCGGCGGAATCCTCGTCTTGGTCGGACGCGAACCGTTCGGGACAGACCACGTCCGCAATACTACACTAGCTCTCATATTCTTCGTCGTCGGGATCGCGGTCACGATATTCGGATTCTTCTACGCCTTGGCCTACGGTGCCTCGTCGGGGCTTGGCGCCTCAGTCGTGGGCCTGTTCGGCATCGTATTCCTAATCGGCGGCGCAATCTTCGGGCTCTCAGAAGTGCTCCTCACATACTCCCTCCAGAGAAGCAATGGTCACACGCTACTCTGGACAGCCTACGGAATATCGATATTCCTGGGCCTGGTCAACATATTCATCCTCCCATTCGGCACCGGCGGATTCTGGACATTATACTTCGGCACCGGAGTAGCCCTCTTCACAGGCTTCCTCGCCGCCATACCAGCCGCACTCTACGGGACGGCATTCTACCTGGCACGAGAAAGAATCGTTCGTCATGAAATACCGCCACCCATGACACAACAGCCAGGAAAACCACCGTGGTAGGAAATTTTCTCAAAAGAAAGCCATGTAGTTGCGTTACCGCGTTCGCTTGTGTCTATGATGTCTGACAGAGAGCCATCGTCTTGGAATGATGCGTGTGCATAAGGGGTCGCAATCGAAGAACCATGTTTCGCGCTTCACGTATGTCGTGTCGAGATATTTTTGTCAAAATGTTTTAACGCAAACTCATGGTTGAGAGGTGACGACTAATCAATGGTGTCGAAGCGGGGCAACATTCAACATATAGAGATCAATGTCTCAAACTTCCAAAAATCGAAGGCTTTCTACCAGGATTTTCTGGAATGGTTGGGCTACAAGCGGATCCTGGATGAGAACGATTTTGCTGGATGGGACAACGGCGAAGCCAAGATTTTCGTGACCTACTTGGAGCGCTACAAGGAGTTAGGATTCCATCGGAGACGGGTAGGATTGAACCACATTGCCTTCGAGGCGAAGTCGAAAGCAGATGTGGACAGACTTCACAGCGAGTTTCTTGTTCCGAGGAGCATCAAGGTCCTCTACGGTGGGCCGAAAGAATATCCTGAGTATCGGAAGGGCTACTATGCGGTCTATTTCGAGGATCCTGATAGAATTAAGTTGGAATTTGTCCATTGAGCCGGATAGGGCTCACGAAAAGACGTTGGAAGAACTCAGCTGCCACGGTGACTCTACACCAGTATCGTTGAGCTATGTTTCCGCTATCGCGCGGACACGAGAAAAGAAACTGACCAGCTAAGACTGAAGCCAATGCAGACGACCATGTTGAGGTGCATCAGCGAGAAATAACAGCTTGAACAGACGGTCTTTGGCCGGTGTTGAAACATTCGAAAAGCCGGCTTCCCCTGAGTGGCGATGTATTAGAGCTATTGGATTCTTTCCGGCATGGCATGCCTTCATCCTGCGTGAGAGCGTGAATGAAAGTGATTGTCCAGTGTGCGCGTTCTTCAATATGGACATTCTGGAGCTTGGGTCTGGGTCATGTTGAGAGTGGGCGCTAAGTAAGTCTTGGGAACCTCGATGACGTGAATAGGGAATGTGACGACTTGAATCCAGATACAGAGGAGCCCCGGTGTTGCTAGGGTCGCTTCAACCAGAAGATGATCATGTACCGCCATAACCTTCGTGATATTGAATTGATAGCCGGGACTTCCCTCCAGTCCCGGGCTGGCGACGAGGATCGTTTGAGTAGTGAAGTTGATCTGTGGCAAAGGCGGGCAGTTGCCGAGTGGCCTGATGCCTACGGCCAGATTGCAGTTCTGATCCCAGAACGCTGACCATGTTTCGGGGTCGTTTATCTCTGTCACACCGATCTGGGCGTGTCCGAATTCGGTCCGGAGGATGGTGTGAAAAGGGACAAGCCCGTGGAGAGCCCGTTGTCTTGTAATGTGACTTGAATGGCTCTCAGACGGAGAAGTTGTTGAATCTCTGTTCGTATTGACGGTTCTCGCCAAAACGGGGCCTCCAATAATGACCAATAGGAGGACTGTCGCGAGAAGGAACCTCAACGCGAACTATTCCTAGGAAATCGTTGAGCCTCAAACTTAAGGGTCTTTCGGGAGACTCTCGGGGCATTGAGAGAGGAGCCTGTCTGTGGAGCTCGTCGTGTTCGCGCGGCTTGCTGTCTGGGTTGTCCTCATCCCGGTATGAACCGCTCTGTTTGTGAATAGATTCGGATACTGCCAGGGCTATCGCAACCGGACACTGCTTTCTGGCAATGGTCGTAATCTGGGATTGTTGGGGCGTCGAAGTCTTCGCGAAAACGGTTAGAATATGCTGAAACTAACCGGTCAAGAAGCCTCCGTCAGCTGCTTGCAATTTTCCGGGTCCACTCTCGATGTATCTCAAGAATGGTTTCACGACACATCGGGATGCTGACTGGTACCTGGTAATAAGAAAACGACTCGAAACTCCAGTCCAAGCAAAAGCGTGATCCTAGAGGGCGATGATGCCCAGCTTCACTGTCAGCGCTTAACCGGTTTCTCTGAACTTGAGGGGCGGTCCGACATACTTCGCCAATCCTCTCCTAAGCTTTCCGGAGATCTTGGCCGCAGTTCTGGTCTTGTAGTCGTAAGCTACCTGAGTAGTCCTGCCGACAGCGTACTGGACCCCTCTGGGTCCACGGATGGAGTAGTCAAGGTCCCATGATCGATCTCCTATCCTGCTCACCCATACCGAGACAGTTATCCGCCGTTCGTCTCTGATTGGTTTCTTGAACTCGCAGCGCGCCGAAGCGATGA
>VBBG01000019.1 GCA_005882905.1 Candidatus Bathyarchaeota archaeon
TGGATCTACAGATTGCACGCTGGCGGCTTGAAGCGTTTGGGAAGAAAATTGACACTTTGACAAGCGCCCAGCGTAGGTACGCCAAGTCATGGCGCCTCTGAGCATCCCGCACAGAGTTATGCACAGCGGTGCACAGCTACATCCCGACCAGAGAGGTGGAGTTTTGAACTCAACTCAGTCAAATACGCGAGACCCTTCGCTCCGATCTTTCCTCGTAACCGGTAACCCTTCCCAGCGGTAAAGGAAAGGTCGAGCCTCACATCAGCGTAGGCTTTTACCTGAATTTCGTCCAAAGCTAATTAGTTCTGACGCCCAACTTGCAACGCCCCGGAGGCTATTGGGGTGCCCTTCCGCCTATTCGGTCCGAGAGCCTTTCACCGAGTATGCGACAAGACAAGGAGAAGATTCCGTCCACCTGCCTGGCTGCTCTCCCTGATCGCCATCTTTGCCTTCTGGGAATCGATCTCGGCGTCTGGGCTCATACCCAGCGACCAGCTTCCGCCTCTTCACGAGGTCCTCCTGACTCTCGTCCAGCTTGCTGGGACTCCGTTCTTCATCTCTCATGTCGCTCAGAGTCTAGCAAACGTCACAACGGGCGTCTCATTGGCCCTCGTGCTCGTACTACCCCTCGCGCTTCTTGTCGGGATGCGAAGCCAGCTTGACCAAGCACTTACGCCCATCATCATGCTAGTCGGCGCACTTCCTGACCTTGCGATTCTAACTTTCTTGGTGACGATAATCGGCAGAGGGAACGTTGCTGCCGTAGCGATCTCTGCCTTCAGTGCCTTCTTCCCCATCTACTTCACAATCAGACAGGGCGTGAAGGAGATACCAGCCGACTACTTCCACGTCGCTTCGGTGTTCAGAGCGGGAAAGGCTCAGACATTCACGAAAATGATCCTACCCTCGATCTTTCCCAATCTTATGACAGGTCTGCGCTTGTCCTTCGAATTCAGCTGGAACGTGCTACTCGCCGTCGAGATAATCGCTAGCGTTGCTGGGATTGGAACTTTCATCTCCACAAACCTTGGGAGCTCCACGCACTCGTTAACCTATGGACTTGCAGCAATCATGACCGTTGGAATAATCACGATCACAATGGACAGGGCGTTCTTCGAGAGGCTGGAGAATCGCACGAAGAGGTGGCATTAGCCACTTGCACGTCGAACTATCGAACGTGACCAAGGTCTACGAGGACCCACCCGAAACAGTTACTGCGCTGAAGGATATTTCCTTCAACGTTAACGAAGGAGAGTTTCTATGCATCGTGGGCCCCAGCGGCTGTGGCAAGTCGACCCTTCTGAGAATGATCGCCGGGCTCGACCGGCCATCCTCTGGCCAGATCCGTTTTAGAGGAGATCCCCTTACCGCCCCACACTCTAAGATAAGCATGGTCTTCCAAACGTTCGCCCTTCTCCCTTGGAGAACCGTGATTCAAAACGTAGAATTTGGTCTAGAGATCCAGGGAAGACCGAAGATGGAGCGGCAAGAGGTCGCGATGGATCTATTGGATATGGTGGGGCTCCGAGGCTCCGAGAACCTCTATCCTAAGCAGCTCTCAGGTGGAATGAAGCAGAGGGTCGGGATCGCAAGGGCTCTGGCAATAGACCCAGAGGTTGTGTTGATGGATGAGGCGTTCAGCGCAATCGACGAGTTCACTGCGGAGGCTTTGCGAGCCGAGGTCTCGGATATCCACAAGAAGAGTCGCAAGACCTTCCTCCTGGTCACTCACAACCTTCCAGAGGCAATAGAACTCGCCGACAGAATACTCGTATTGTCTGCGAGGCCCGCGAGAGTCAAGAGCATAGTTGGAATAGACTTGGATAGGCCCCGTGCTTCGACCGATTCAGAGTTCATAACCATTCACAAAGACATCTTCTCGCTCCTACAGGCGGAGTTGGAGAACAGTCTCATGCGTCACAGACTCGGCGAGCTGCAGGAGTTCAAGAAGCTCAAAGACATGGAGGACCGGTGAAGGCTGCATGAAATTCACAGCAGTCCTTTTGGGAGCAGTGCTTGTTATAGGCGGGCTCCTCGCCTATTCCGTCATCCCTAACGTTCATACAATTCCAGTTCAGTCCAGTCTTTTGCTTGCTAGTCCTCTGCCGATAGTTGTCCGTCCGGGTTTCCAAGCCGAAACTCAGCAGAACATTACCATCTTACCGGATAGGAGTAATGAGATGATCATCAACGTGACCGCTTCGCTAGACTCCGGAGGCTCCTCCTCGATCAACTTCAAACTCTTCACAGGGTCCCAGATGAGTAGCTGCACGAACGACACGAACCCGAGTGGATGCCTGGTCAACGAGATTGTCTCTAATGAGACAATTCGAGTACCACTAAACGCGTCGACTACTTACTATTTTGTCTTCGACAACAAGGATTCGAGCAGCTCTCGAATAGTATTGTTTTCGGCTTCGCTGTTTACCAGCTCAGTGAAAACTATAGTTGCAAGGGACGGAGAGCTCAATTTCGTGGCACTAGGCTTTGGCGGTGTTGGGCTTCTCGTCGTTCTTTATGGAGTCGCCGCCAAGACTGTTATTCCCTGGGAGTAGGGTCGTGTTTTTTAGCCTCGATGGTTTGACTCTCGGATCTATGGGACGGAAACCCGACCCCTGCTGAAGAATTTCTCTTTTGGCGCATACGATTGAATGCTATCCCGGCCGCTACTACTCCAAGGATTAGGGCGGCCGTTACTGCAGTAGCGAAGGACGGTTCTACCGTTACCCGATAGGTTGCCGTGAGGACCGTGTCCGTGACGACAGAAACCCATCGCGGGTTCGCAGTGTTTCCATCGTCCCACGATGCAAACGAGTCCGTCAGTCCAAGCTGAATAGAGGTCGTTCCTAGTGAAACGGGCACATGAGCCTGCACATAGACTTCATGGGGTCCGTAGTGGACAGGCATCCTCAGCTCCCTTGACTGGTCCGAGGGCGAGTCTGCGCCGTCCACTGAGACTGTTATGCCTGCCGCTGGAGTGTTGACCTGGAGCAGTAGGAGCGGCGAGCTCGTTCTATCGACCACTACGGTATACGTGGTTGAGTTTGTGCTTGTCACGATGATCTTCGCGAAACTGGAAGGGTCCCAGAAGGTGTTGTTGCTAACGCATGGAGAGAAGCAAGGGCCGAATCCCGCGTTACTTAGATCGCCACCTGGATGAGCATCGATGAGCCTAAGATTGCCATGTCCGTCTGCTATACTCTCGTTCACGTCATAGATCAATAAAGTTGCACCTGGATAGTCTGAAGGAAAAGGCAGGTATTGGTCGTAGGTTCCGAGCCTTCCTCTCATTTCTACCAGGTAGTAGGAGAGTGATCCGTCAGAGTTGACGCTGATGGGAATCTTGACTGCTCTGATTCCCACACTGGGCAGTTCGAGGTTTTGGAGGGTCACGGTTGTCATGTTGCCCGGATAGACCAGTCGTATGCTCGAATTGGAGATCCAACCGAGCCTGATTTTTGACCATGCCGAGTGTTGAGACGGGTACGTTCCGGGCGACGGCTGGAGAGGGTTTCCATTGTTCGGATTCCATTCCCCGAGGGCCATGATTTCCCAGTAGCCCACAAAATTGTTCGTCGGGTCTATCCTTTGCGTGAGGTCATAGAGGTCAGGGAGACCTAGTAGGTGGCCGGCTTCGTGGCAGTATACGCCGACAGGGTCGGTTTCTGACACGACGGAGGTTGAGATCTGAAACGAGTTTATTGGAGTCGGGCTGAACACGTAGCCGGGAATCGTGAATGAGTGGATGTCCGCGGATATGTGGGTAACCGCCTCGTCGCTTCCAGCATGTACGACAATCGCGTCCTTGTAGTTGTGAAAGTTAACCCCGGCAATGTAGGCCGCCGTGAGAGAGTCTTCCACGAGTTGGCTGTCTGCCGAAGCAGTGTTTGAACTGTAGTATTCCATGTTCTGTGGCAAGGAGTACCATGCAGTCGTGCTTGGACTGATGGTCGTTGCGAATGAGACTAGTCCGTACGAATCTTCTGAATAGTAGCTGTTTAGTCCAGTCAGCATGTCGGATATCTTAGAGGGTGAGGTAGAGTTGGTTTTGTCCGGAAACTGGACGAGAATTACGATTGTCGTCCTGCTACCGATAACGGGAGCAAGAGATGCGTTCACCTCTTGCCTTGTAGACATTGTTTGATTATGGGCTGGCGAATGGCTGGTGCTGAAACCCGACGCTAAAAGGCTCAAAGTCAGAATTGAAAGCAGGATTAGGCGTAGCGCAGTCTGCCACCGTTTGGGGCTCTTTGGTTCAACGGTGGAAGGGACCGCAAAAAGCGACTGTAACCGGTTGAACCTGGACACAGTTTCAGCCAGGACCTGCGCTGGTTTCTTGCGCTCGTCCTAGGGAGGATGCCGGATTAACCGACTGGATAAGCGATTTCTCTGGAATGGTCCGGGTAGTCTTAAATACGATGCTCAGAAAGACCCGCTTGTCCAAAGAGGGGTCGTTTCCCGGGATTCTCAAATGAGCCACAGAGGCGTGGGCATAGTCGGGTACGGGGTCTACATCCCATGGGAACGAATTGAGACTGAAAAGATTGTCCGAGAGCGAGAACGAAAGCGCGGGAAAGAGCTCGAAAAGGTCATCGAGAAAGTAAGACACGGTCTTCTTCTGAGAGAGAAAGCCCTAGCAGGTCATACTGAAGACACGATCACAATAGCGACCGAGGCTGCTGAGAATGCAGTCCGGATGGCCGGGATCTCGCCAGAGGAGATTGGGAGCGTCACTGCCGGATCTGAGTCGAAGCCCTACGCGGTCGGAACCATTGCCCGGCATGTTGCGTCATTCATCGGGATGGGCCAGAACGTATTCATCGCCGACCTTGAAGGAGCCTGCAATTCTGGAATGCAGGGTCTCGGATTCATCGACTCCGAGATTCGCAGCGGCCGAATAAAATATGGGTTGGCAATAGGCGCGGACGTTGCTCAGGCCGAACGGGGCGACCCATTAGAGTATTCCTGCGGAGCCGGGGCAGGCGCCTTCGTGGTGGGGAGGACTGATCCGATCGCCACCATAGAGGACATCGCCGCATTTTCGAGTCTCTTCATGGATTTTTGGAGGAGAGACCAGGCTCCAGTGCCCAAGCATTTTGGCCGCACAACCGTCGAGGCGTACATGTCTCATATCATCGGAGCAATAGCCAATCTATTCCGCAGGAATCCGGACCTTTCCCTCAAGGAGTTTGATGCCATAACCTTCCATCAACCGTCCGGCTACCTCCCAATGAAGACCTGCAACGCACTGACCCAGGACGAGATACCATATGTGGAAGACAGGTCGATCGCCGAGCGAATGAGGCTGACGGAGGAAGATATCGAGAAGAAGGTAAAACCGTGGCTGAGGGTGCCTCCATATTCGACCACTCGAAACCCGGCGACCAGGTGCTAGCGGTATCCTACGGATCCGGTGCGTACGCGAACGCGACATGGTTTGAGGTCCAAGACGGTATAGAAGAGAAGAGGGGAAGGACCCCGACCGTGGAGGACTATGTGAAGAGAAAGACTACGATTAGAATCGAGACCTATCAGGACCTGATCAGGGTCCGATTATCAAGGATCAAACAGAGGCTTGAGATTCCTCGATTCGTTGGAGAAGTCGAGCCGACGAACGGGCGAGCCTTCACTCTCAGCCTCTGCCAGGGATGCGAGAGAATCTACTATCCAGCCCGAGAAAAATGTCTAGATTCCGAGTGCGTAGGGGTCATGGACGTCAAAACATATCCTCTAATCGCTCGGTTGAAGACAGTATCCAAGCTGCCTCTCAAGAAGAGATTCACATCCAACTTCGAACTCTTGGGACAGGACAAGGTGCTCTTCGTTGACGCTAAGCTGCAAGATCTAAAGCCCGGTGCCAAACTGGAGGGAGTAGTTAGAAGACTCGACTATGAGGGAAAGGACGGGCTGATTATGTACGGGGTAGCATACCGGCCATTATTCAGGGAAGCACTCGCACAGGTCGCGAGACCAAAGGCGATGACCGTGGCACCCCCACAGTATGCCTAGGCTCAGGGTCTGAAAGGCTAGCCTCTCCCTGACCCTCAGGTCGTCAACTCTTGGGAAATGAGCTTCTCCGACTCGCCATCTGAGACCAAGTTCAGGGAGAAGGTCCGACAGTTTGCCGATCGGCACATAGCGCCGATCGCGCAGAAGGTTGAGGACGGATACTTCCCTAGGGAAGTCCTTCAACGCCTAGGAGAAGAGCGCCTTCTAGGAGCAGCGTTTCCCAAGGCAGATGGTGGCCTCGGGCTCGGGTGGGTCTTCGAGACTATAGTCGCCGAGGAAATTTCTGCAGTCAGCGCAGCCACCGAGATGGCGCGCTTGGCCTCAGGAGCCCTCTATGCGGCTCCCTTTGCGTATTTCGCGACGAAGGTCCAGAAGCGTAGGTATCTCTTCCCTGTGCTTGCAGGTGAGAAGGTAGGAGCCTTGGCCTTGACAGAGCCGAAGGCTGGCTCCGACGCGGCATCACTCAAGACATATGCGCGAAGAACCGGTCGCGACTTCGTCCTCAATGGGGAGAAGCGTTTCATCACTAACGGCGGAGTAGCGGACTTTCTTTTTGTCTTTGCAGTCTCGGACCGTTCAAAGCCCTCAACCGCTGGTCTCAGCTGCTTCGTTGTACCAAGAGAGTCGAGGGGTCTGGAGGTCGTCAAGGCCTATGGTCTTCTCGGCATGCACGGCGCCAACGTTGTCCATCTGAGATTTCGAAACGTGAGAGTCTCCGAGGACAACGTGGTAGGTGGAATCAACCAGGGTTTTCCGATTCTCTTGGACGAACTTGACAGGGAACGACCCGCCGTTGCAGCTGGCATGCTTGGGATAGCGCGTTCCGCCTTTGAGTCCGCGGTTGACTATTCCATGCAGAGGGAACAGTTTGGCCGTTCGATAAGAGAGTTTGAAGGTGTGAGTTTCAAGATATCGGATATGGCTGTACAGCTTGAAGCTTCACGTCTTCTCGTCCTCAAGGCTGCACGCCTACTCGACGAGGGAAAGAGTGCTCGTCTAGAAGGCGCCATGGCGAAACTCTTCGCGACGGAGGCTGCCTTCGATGTTGCGCATCAGGCTCTTCAGATTCATGGAGGGATTGGATACACGAGAGATCTGCCCATCGAACGATACTTCAGAGACGCCCGGTTCATGATGATCGGCGGAGGGACAAGTGAGATCATGCGATTCCTGATCCAGAGAGAAATCTATCAGGGTAGGACGCGACGGTCCTGTTGACTGTTACCGGGAATTTTCTCCACAGGTTACGCGACGCTTTAGTCAACTCGGAAGAACGGGTCCTACGGAGAATGGCTTCGTTTTATGTCCACGGTCGAGATCGAAAATTATCGGTGGAAGTGCGAGAACTTCTTGAAGGGCTACTGCCCGGGAAAGGACTGTGATATCTGCGCGAAGTTGACGAACAGGTTACTGCTGAAGGGTTTGTCTAAGATAACTCACGCGGACGAGGTTCTTCAGCCCCAGCAGGCTGCTGTGCCCAGCAACTAGCCCTGGTTCATATCCACGTTCTGGAGCCCACTCGATATTCCTATTGAGATTTTGCCGACATTTTGTCGAGGTAGGTTTATACTTCGTGTCGGCTCATATAGCATATGAGCTTCGAGCTCTCTCCACACTGCTCTCCACAACAGACTCGGACTGGCCCGGGGGACGACTGACAAGTGGTCGACTTCCACTACTTCATCTTCATCATCAACGCTGACTCAGCTGTCTTCGGTTCCGTTGTCTTTCTGATGAGCTATATCGCCTTGAGACTCGTCTACAGGATGTGGAGGCGCAGCCTGCGCTGTCCCCATTGCGGCGAAGCCTACAAGGCCAGACCGGTGGTACAGGTACAGGAGAGGACTCTCCCGAATACTCTCTGGACCTGAGTGGCTACTGAAGATAGCTCGTCGATGTGCGGCGGAGGCGCTAGGCAGAGCTAGCCTGTCTTGAGGAAGGATAGGGCAAATTCCTTTGCGTGTCTTTCGGTTCCCCGATGCTTTCCGCCAACATTCCTCAAGTGGTGGTAGAACTCGTGGATGAGTAGGTAGGGGTCGTAGAGGTATTCTTGGCTTGAAATATAGATGGTCTTCTCCCAGTGAACGTAGCAGCCCAGAGCCTTCTTCTCTCCTCTCGGCAGTCCAATCTTGAGCCGGGGCCTTTCGACCCTGTAATGTTCGGAGAGAAGGTCCAGGGCCTCCTCGGGGCGTCTCTCAGTGGATATTAGCTGGACGATCGTTTCTTGGAAAGATCTGTTATTTGATGTAGGTTTCCACTTCGATGTTGGCAGGTTCGTAGTCTACTAGTCTTCCTGCTTGAAAGTCTTCGTAAGCCTTCAGGTCCAGCAGTCCATGGCCGCAGTTGTTGAAGGCTATCACCTTGCTCTCGTTTGACTCCTTGCACTTTATTGCCTCGTCGATCACGAACTTTATGCAGTGGGCAGTTTCGGGTGCTGGGATCATCCCTTCCGTCTGCGCGAACGTCCTGGCTGCTTGGAAGACCTCGTTCTGATGGTACGCAACCGATTCAATGTAGCCCTTGTTGATGAGATAGCAGAGAGAAGGCGCTTTTCCGTGATATCTCAACCCTCCCGAGTGGATGGGTGGCGAAGCATACTTGTGACCGATTGTGTACATTTTTAGGAGAGGCGTCATCTCTGCCGTGTCCCCGAAATCGTACGTGTAAACTCCTCTAGTCGTTGACGGTACGGCCTTGGGTTCACACGCGACGAAGCGGGAGTTGGACCTTCCCTTCAGCTTGTCGGTCATGAATGGGTATGCGAAGCCTGCAAAGTTTGATCCGCCTCCGATGCATCCGGCTATGATGTCCGGTTCGACGTCGATGCTTTCGAATTGTTTCTTCGCTTCTAGGCCGATGATAGATTGATGCAGCAGGACGTGGTTGAGGACGGAGCCTAGACAGTACCGGCTGTCCTCGTGCGTAACTGTGTCTTCGAGGGCTTCGCTTATCGCGATTCCCAGGGTGCCGGGGTGATCCTTTTCTTGGTCCAGTAATGATCTGCCGAACTTTGTCTCTCCGCTGGGTGAAGCTGTGACTTCTGCCCCGTATGTCTCCATCATTGTTCTTCGGCCGGGTTTCTGGTTGTAGCTGACCCGGACCATGTAGACTTTGCATCTTAGCTTGAAGATGGCTGAGGCGAGTGCAAGCGCCGAGCCCCACTGGCCAGCGCCTGACTCTGTGACCAGTCTCGCGGTTCCCTGTTGGCTGTTGTAGTAGGCCTGGGCGATGGCAGTGTTTGGTTTGTGGCTTCCCGTGGGGCTGAGATACTCAGCTTTGTAGTATATTTTTGCGGGGGTCCGGAGAAACTTCTCCAGCCTCTTGGCTCGGACGAGTGGTGTTGGTCTTCCGATCTGCAGGTAGGCTTCTCTAACTTCTTCAGGAATCCTAATGCTCCTCTCCGAGCTTATCTCTTGACGGATCAACTCTTTCGCGAAGATCCTTTCAAGTGATTGAGGGTTCACTGGCTGTCTGGTGCTCGGGTCCAGAGGTGGCGGGAGCGGTTCGGAGAGGTCTGATTGGATGTTGTACCAACTGGACGGGATTTCGTCCTGCCGAAGATTGACCCTCGTGTCCTCTCTTATAGTGAGTGCTTCCATCTTCTGCGTCGCTGTAGAGGCGTATACGCAACATTTTAAGCTTGCCAGTACATTTCTGTACATGGAAATCATGTGGAACAAAGTAGCCACCATTGTGGCAGGCTACCCGGAGAGGCTCAAAGTTGTCAAGACTCTCCTGGAGA
>VBBG01000020.1 GCA_005882905.1 Candidatus Bathyarchaeota archaeon
TATGGGCTACTGGCTCGGCGAAAGATTCTTGCTGACCCTTAGCTGGGTCTCGTTGTTGCAGAACGCTGGGGTAGATAGTTCCGGAGTCTACTCTGAGCTTTTCTGGTACGGGCTTGGTGCTACGATCTTCTATGTGATGATGATTCTTGTACTGAGAAGGTCCTACAATAGGCTTGTAACCATGAAGACTGCCTTTCTTGGATGAGACGGACCCGTCTCAGCTTTTGCAGGACTAGAGGATCATTCCGGGGCAAATGCAGTAGCGAGTTTCTTAGAATCCTCTGGGCTCAGTCTCCAGCCGACGACCCCAGCGTTCTCTCGAACATGAGCCTTGTCTATCGCCTTCGGGATTACAACGAGGGACTCGTGGTTTAGAAGCCAGTTCAATGCCACCTGACTACGGCTCTTTCCATATTTTGCCGCTATCTCCTCTAGGACCTTGAACGGTCCTCCGCGACCGTTCGGAATCCTCCCCTTCCCGAGAGGACTGTACGCGATCACGGTCAGACCCTCTCGTTGACAATACGGCAGCACGTCCGGTTCGATCGAGCGGTCGACGAGACTATACTCGACCTGGTTCGACACGATCTGTTCACGTGATAGAGCCGCCTGCGCCTCCTCCACTTGGGTGACAGAGAAGTTGCTCACACCGATATATCGGGTAACACCATCCCGGACGAGCTTCTCCATAGCCCGCATAGTCTCTTCGATCGGGACCCGAGGGTTGGGCCAATGAAGCTGGTATAGGTCCATCTGCTTGATCTTTAGCCTCTCAAGACTTCTTTTAGCCGATCTCAACACATCTTCGTATGCAAAGTGGGACGGCGAGACCTTTGAAGCGACAAACACTTTCTCGCGCCTTCCGTCCAGCGCTCTTGAAACAATCTCTTCGCTATGACCCGCCCCATACATTTCTGCAGTATCGACCAGTGTCATTCCAAGTTCGAGGCCCAGTCTAAGAGCCTCAACAGCCTCCTCGTCCCTCGAGGAATTGCTCATCATCCCACCCCCGATCTCCCATGTTCCCAGCCCCACGACAGGAATCTCCTTCCCGGTCTTTCTGAGATTACGAAATTCCAACGCCAGTCTTGGACGAAGGAGTTTCTCAGAGATTTAATTGAATTTTGAGACGAAACACGCACTTCGAGTGTGATGTGCTACCTGGGGGGGTTCGCAGACGATAGGAGGGTCTTCACCGCATCTTCGAACCTCGCGCCTCCTTGGTGGAGGCGGATCTCGTCCTCTTCGAAGCCGGACTCTGCCATTCCTTTGTCGCAGAGAAACTTTGCCGCCCATTCGACCGCGTTCTTCGGGAGATGCAGCTGTTTGGAGATGTCGTCCAGCCTATGCCAGGCTCCATCCACGAGGCGGATCCAGACGTACCAGAGAAGCATAGGCTTCGCTCCTGCCATTTGAATGGCGCCATCACGCTCCCTGTCCCGCACAACTACTAATCCTAGTGTAACCCGTTAAAAAATCGGCAAGTAACACCTGCCCGAAAGACGACCATCATCCAATCGTGCTCATGGGTCCGAAAGGCCAAGATCGCGATCACAATACTCCTGATAATCGTCGTCATAATCGCCGTCTGGCAATTCACAGGCCCACATCAGCTATCCCCGGTCGGAGACAAGTATACCTCACAGCTAATCTACACGAACCGGGGAACGTGGATAATCTTGGAGAATATGAGCTATGGAAGAGCCTACGTAGCCTTCTCAATCGCCAACCAGAGTTATCCCCGAACCGGCCTGCAAACATACTACAATTTGACAATAAGCAACCTAAACCAGAGCGTCACAGGATCGTTCGTCAAGGGCTTCGGGCTACGAGTGACCGCGATTACAATGCAGGACAACTATGATGGGTCAACATCAGCTTGGGGCATTGGAGACAGCCTGACAGACGCGGTCCAAGTTACGGGCGTATTCAACTTCCAGACCTCCGCGCTCCACAAGCTCCGAATCACAGTAACATATCAGCTCTACGATCTCCTCTCTCTCGGATCGATACCGGACAAGACACGGAATGATTCCTTCAACATAACCCAGACACTGGCTAGCTCCTGCTAAGGATTATGTAGCCCTCCAAAATCATCCCGCCGGATCACTAGTTGTCGATAACCTACGATTATATTGACGATTACCTCTACAGGATCGCACCTCCAAGGGATACTCTTCTCGAGAGAATGGAAGAATACGCGGAGACCAACTCTGTCCCCATCATAGGACCCTTGGTCGGCAGGCTACTCTACAATCTCGCGAAGATCAGCCAGAGCAGAAAAGTCCTGGAGATCGGAACCGCCATCGGATACTCTGGAATCTGGCTAGCCAGAGCAGTAGCCCCATTGAAAGGAAGTCTGACCACTATCGACATGAACCCAGAACGCGTCAAGATCGCGAAGAAGAATATCGCCGAAGCGGGTCTTGACCGGGCAGTAAAAGTAATCGAGGGGAGCGCACTGGACATTCTGCCAACTCTAAAAGAATCATACGACATGATATTTCTCGACTCTGACAAGGATGTGTACCCAGACGCGTTCAAAGTGTCCCTTCCGCTACTCCGCAGAGGAGGACTCTTCGTCGCCGACAATGCTCTCTGGGGCGGAGACGTGGCTAAGGGTGGCAAGTCGAAGGATACTCAGGCGATGATCAAATTCAACAGATTGGTCACCGAGTCTCCCGGAATGTCGACCGTTATACTGCCTCTCCGTGACGGTGTACTGGTCAGTCTGAAAGAATAGCCCAACTTCGGCTGTCTTTGAGGCCATTGCACCCGATGAGTCAGAGCTCCCGAACAGACGCGGGCATGCATACTTCAGATTTTTATACCAATCAGTACAGATTTCTTTAATCCGAACGCGCCTGGGGTAGGAATACTTCCTCGGTTTTCGGAACGAAAACAGAGCGAGAAGGTAGAAACAAGTATTGGAAACACATCAAATACCGAAGGTCCCTCCTGGAGAGTACCGCTACGAGAGGCGGTACACTAAACCACGCGTCCACCCATACGACACTGTCAAATGGGAACTAAGAGACGCAACAATCACCGACCATAACGGTCAGATAATATTCGAACAGAAGGAGGTCGAGACCCCATCCTTCTGGTCCCAGACCGCGACCAATATTGTCGCCTCGAAATATTTCCGGGGCAGACTGGGTACAAGTGAGCGAGAGTCGAGTGTCCGACAGCTCCTAGACCGGGTCGCGAAGACCATCGCTAAATGGGGGCTGAAGGGCGGATACTTCCAGGACGAAGAGGAAGCTTCGACCTTCGAGGCGGAGCTCACATATATTCTGTTATACCAAATGGCCGCGTTCAACAGCCCCGTCTGGTTCAACGTTGGGGTAGAGGAGCGTCCTCAGTGCTCGGCCTGCTTCATCAACTCCGTCCGGGACGACATGCGATCAATAATGCAACTGGCCATGACCGAGGGGATGCTGTTCAAGTACGGCTCAGGAACCGGCTCTAACCTGTCCGGTCTCCGGTCGTCCAAGGAACACCTCTCGACCGGCGGGAAGGCCAGTGGACCCGTCTCCTTCATGAAAGGCTACGATGCGTTCGCCGGCGTCATAAAATCTGGTGGGCGAACGCGGAGGGCGGCCAAGATGGTCATACTCAACGCCGATCACCCCGACATTGTCGAGTTCATCTGGTCGAAGGCGAACGAGGAGAAGAAGGCCTGGGCGCTCATCGACGCGGGATACGACGGGAGCGTTGACGGCGAGGCTTACGGCTCGGTCTTCTTCCAGAACGCCAATCACAGTGTCCGAGTTACCGACGATTTCATGCACGCAGTCACCGACGACAAGGAATGGCAGACGCATTACATAACCAACCACAAGGTCGCGGACACCTACAAGGCCGCGGACCTCATGAGGCAGATGGCCGAGGCGGCCTACATCTGCGGCGACCCGGGCATACAGTTCGATACTACGGTTAACGAGTGGAACCCGTGCTCGAACACGGACCGGATCAACGCTTCAAACCCCTGCTCCGAGTACATGTTCCTAGACGACTCAGCCTGCAACCTCGCATCGCTCAACCTGATGAAGTTCAGAACACCCGACGGAGAACTGGACGTGGAGTCGTTCAAGCATGCCGTCGAGATAGTCATCACCGCACAGGAGATTCTGGTCGACAATGCAAGCTATCCGACTCCAGGGATTGAGAAGAACAGTCACGACTATCGACCGCTCGGAATGGGATACGCCAACCTGGGTGCACTGTTAATGTCGCTCGGGATTCCCTATGACAGCGACAAGGGCCGGACCTATTCCGCGGCCATATCCGCGCTGATGTCCGGGCATGCGTACTCGACATCGTCGCTTATCGCGAAGAGGCTCGGACCGTTCCGCGGATATCTCATCAACGAGAAGCCCTTCCTCAACGTCATAGGAATGCACCGGTCCAACGCATACAAGATCCCGCGCGGCGACGTGCCGAGGGACCTCGTTGACGCTGCGGTCAAGTCTTGGGACGAGGCATTGTCGCTAGGTGAACGATTCGGCTTCAAGAACGCACAGATATCAGTCATCGCACCGACCGGCACTATAGCCTTCATGATGGACTGTGACACGACCGGGATCGAGCCCGACATCGCGCTAGTCAAGTACAAGTGGCTGGTCGGCGGCGGAGTCATCAAGATAGTAAACAACACCGTACCGGAAGCGTTGAAGAGGCTCGGATACCCTCTCGCAGAGGCCGACGCGATCCTCCAGTATCTCGGCGACAATGACACGATAGAGGGAGCACCCCACCTGAAGCCTGAGCACCTTCCAGTCTTCGACTGCGCCTTCAAACCCTCCAAGGGAACGCGCAGCATCCACTACATGGGACACGTCAAGATGATGAGCGCGGTCCAGCCATTTATCAGCGGAGCAATTTCCAAGACAGTCAACATGCCGAATGCTGTCACCGTGGACGAGATCATGCAAACCTACGTCAATGCTTGGAAGATGGGCTTGAAGGCCATCGCCATCTATCGTGACGGCTCGAAGAGGACCCAACCGCTCACCACGAGCATGCACGATAAAGAAAAGGCCAAGCCTGTCGAGCAGGTGGTCTACAAGCCGCTACGGAGGAGGCTGCCCGATCAACGTGAAGCTACGATTCACAAGTTCAGCATCAATGGGAACGAGGGATACTTGATGGTCGGACTGTACAGCGACCAAACTCCCGGCGAGATCTTTGTGGTCATGTCCAAGGAGGGCAGTACCATCTCTGGCCTCATGGACGCATTCGCTACATCCGTCTCGATCGCGCTGCAATACGGTGTCCCGTTGAAAGTGCTGGTCAACAAGTTCATCCACACACGGTTCGAGCCGGCGGGGATGACAAACAATCCTGAGATCAGATTCGCAAAGTCAGTAGTGGACTATATCTTCCGGTATCTCGGGCTCAAGTACCTCTCCAAGGAGGACCAAGATGCCCTCGGTCTGGCGAAGACGATGGTTGAGAATCATGAGACTCAGGCCAAGCTGGTCGAGCCAGCTCAGAAACCGGAAGCGCGGACAGTTTTTGGCCAGGCGTCGTCCGGTCGGCTGGAGCCGGATCTATTGACTTTCGATCCTCAGTCTGACGCGCCTGCCTGCGACAATTGCGGTATGATAATGGTGCGGGCAGGGTCCTGCTACAAGTGTCTCAACTGCGGCAACACTAGCGGCTGCGGCTAGAAAAGATCGGGATTTCTACAGCGAGAAATCTATCTCATATTTGGAATGTATAACTTCTGATCAATCGTCATAGCGATGCGATCCAGCCTTCCTTTCTAGGAATCGTGACTCCAGACCATTTCGAATAACTCTTCCAGATTGGGAGCTCATCGAGCGTCGTCGATTAGCAGTCGTAATGCTTTTCCCACTTACCATGTTCCTGAGTCGGCGGTTGTTTCCATGGTATCTGACCAGGAATATGGTCGCACCGGAGGCTCCCCCTAGGATGAGGCCTATAGCGAGAAGCGACACGGTTGAGAATATGCCCGGGAAGCTGCATATGGAGCATGTTGGAGGCTGATCCGAGGGCGATGGTCCGCTACCGCTAGTGAATATGTCATTGAACATGTATCCTGAGTTTGCTGCAGCAGTGTCTCCTTGGGCGAGCGGAGAGAATCCCCAATTGTTTTCGATCGTCCATAGACTTGCATACTCGTCTATCCCAGCCGTGTCCGGAGAGACGTAGCCCCTCTTCACCGGCGTACCATAGAGCAGGTTGGGCGCGGCATTGTTACTATCGCACGAGCCGTTGCTACCACCACACTCGTCCCACCAGAGATAGAGCAGAGTCCTGTAGCCTGGATTGGTGAAGACGTTGGAAGCTAGGAGGGAGCCAGTAGCAGGGCTGGCAATGCTTCCACTTCCTATCAGGAAGTTTTTGAGATATGAGTCTCCGGTGGAGACGCTAACGTCATGCATGTTGTCGCTGTCGGTGGGAGTGTACCAGAGAAAATTGGGAGGGTTGGCAGAGTTGGCCGCGGATATAAAGGTCGAAGTTGAGACGGAAGAGCCTGCGAAGACGTTCGAGCTGCTGCTCGTGTCAGTAAAGCTTGTGAACGGGAAATGGTCGTTACCCCTGGGACAGCCGCTCTCACAGTACACCTGCCATGTAAGACCTGCCAGAGACATCCGGTCAGTCACA
>VBBG01000021.1 GCA_005882905.1 Candidatus Bathyarchaeota archaeon
AAAAGTCAATGGCTTCCATGGGCTAACCCCAGAACGCGTCATTGGTTCTTAGAACTAGTCTTTCTGAGCGATGGCGGCTGATCCATGGGAGGAGGAGCCTAGAAACTCGTCCGTGCATCTGGCACCCTTATGCGTCTTGAGAACGATCGAGCTTACGGTGCTCTTGACGCCACGAAGCTTCATGATCCGATTCTTCAAGACATCGCGGAACTCTTCGATATCATCAGCCTGTACAAGCGTAACGATGTCGAACTCCCCCGTCACTTCATACAGCTCCTCGATATTGTCGAGCTTGGACAGGGCCTGGACTACGTCGTCCATGTGAGGCGACTCGACGAAGATGTCAACGAACGCCAATAGAGGAGCCATTGGTCAACTATCCGCCTAGAACAGGGGCGGGCCGTCGTTGGGCGATTTATAGATTTCTTGACCCTGCATCGCTATTCACAGGATCGCGGCAACAAGACTCGTCTTCATTCCATTATTCAGATAAACCCGGCCGGAAGGACATCGGTGAGACGGTCCTAGATCTATGCAAATCTGCACTACGATACTGGACGCGATCGGCAACACTCCCCTAGTCAGGCTGAACCGAGTGTCAGAAGGAGTGGAGGCCGATATACTGGCCAAGCTGGAGAATCTGAACCCGGGAGGTAGCGTGAAGGACCGGATTGGCGTAGCAATGCTCCAGGACGCAGAGAAGAAGGGTCTCCTGAAGCCGGGGGGAACAATCATCGAACCTACCTCTGGAAACACCGGGACAGGCCTTGCTATGGTCGCGTGTGTCAAGGGCTACAAGATGATCTTTACAATGCCCGACAAGATGAGCGAGGAGAAGAGAAGCCTTCTCCGAGCATACGGTGCAAAGGTGGTCGTGACGCCGACAAACGTACCGCCTGATTCGCCCGAGCATTATATCAAAGTGGCAGAAAGACTGGCCCGAGAGACGCCTAACTCGTACATGCCCAACCAGTACGTGAACACGGCTAATCCTATGGCCCACTACCAGACAACAGGTCCCGAGATATGGCGTCAGACCGGCGGGAAATTGGACATGTTCGTATGCGGCATGGGCACCGGAGGCACAATTAGCGGAACCGGACGCTTCTTGAAGGAGAAGAAAAAAACCATCAAGATTGTCGGCGTGGACCCTGAAGGATCAATCTACCATCCTCGTTTTCATAGAAACCCAGAGAAGCCTCACCAGTACAAGGTAGAGGGAATAGGAGAAGATTTCATGCCCAAGACAATGGACATGACAGTCGTCGATGACGTCATCCAAATCTCAGACAAAGACGCGTTCGACTGTGCAAGGCGACTCGCACGCGAAGAAGGAATCCTTGTAGGAGGATCGGGTGGAGCCGCGGTCTATGCGGCACTCAAGGCTGGCGAGAAGATGCGAAAAGGACAGACGATCGTGACACTTCTGCCGGACAGCGGCAGGAACTATCTCACGAGACTCTTCTCCGACCAGTGGATGAAGGAGCAAGGGTTCCTCTAAATCCGGTGATCCCCCGTGAGAGACCGGGATGTGATGAACCTACTCGACCAACTTGAGCTGTACATGATACGGGTCACCAGAAACCAGGCTTCACAGAAAAACTACTGGCTTTTCGTATACAACAGCATGAAAAGCGGCCTACTGATGACCAAAAACCTAGAAACGCACCTGCAGTACAAGCTGAAAGAACTTGGAGTGACGCTCCAAGAGACCAAGTCAGAGTCTTAGGCGATAAGATGATATGAGGCACGTGCGCGGGCTCTACAGTCTTGGCGGTCATAGTCGTCGAGAAGGACATGAGACGGTGCGAAGCCGTCTGCCCCAAACACGGAGCCCAGTGCAAGCTGAAGATGTTCGAACAGAACGCTTTCCCGATGCACGCTCACACGATCGACCAGAAGACCTGTGTTTGGAAAAAGTGAGTTGCTGACAGCCTATGTTTTGCCAAACGGAATTTTTCGCCTAAAAAGTAGTCCGAGTGTCGCGGAAGAATTAGGACCTAGAGCGTCGTATTCTTCTTAGTACAAGAGACGTTCCTGCAACGACAAGGATGATTATCCCTCCAAAGATGCCATAGAATATTACGGGGTCAAGTCCTGAGGTCGTCGAGGGTGCAGGTGGGGCGTGCGATACAGCGGCAACGTGCACATTAACAGTTGTGGTATGTCGGCTAGCTCCGCTTGTAGCGGTAATCGTGACTGTGTAATTTCCCTGTGTGAAGGATCTGAAGGTCGCGGTCGAGGTTCCCGAGCCGTTTGCTAAGCTGAAAGGGTTCAGGGACACCGAGAGCCCGGTGCTCGGCGATACAGTTGCTGCAAGCTCCACTTGAGATGAGAATCCGTTCTCAGGGTCTACTTTCACGTCTGAGGTGGCTGTTTGTCCTGAGGCGAAGCTAACTGAACTGCTGGCGGTGATTGTAAACCCAGGGGAGGCGGAGGCTGTGAATCTGAATATTGCTGTTGCATTATGGCTGATTCTGCCAGACGTTCCGATGATTGTCACCGCGTAGGTTCCTGCCGCGATGGAGCTGCAGGAGAGTGTCGCCCTACGCGAGCTGTTTGAGATCGTGGCGGGGACTATGGGTGTACATTCGAGGTCTGCTGGAGGGGGGGAGGTCTGAGAGAGTAATGTTCCCAGTGAAATGCTCAATAGGATTTACGATGATGGTTGATGTAGCGAGACTCGTTCCATCAGCTGGAGCAACACTCGGAAGAGTAGCTCCAATAGTAAAGTCTGGAACCATAATCGAACTGAATATCAGAGGATCTGTTCGCTGCGACTTCGACGTTTGCGGAGTCCACACTGCTAAGCTGAGCACGAATACTGCCAGTAGCGTCTTGCTGAACAGAAGGCAAGTCGGAGAGTCCCGGGACGGTTCTGGCATCTCGCGACCAGGGTGTGATGACAAGATGGGCGTTTGCGCCTCTTTTCCGTGGGGAATGTAGGCTTTGCTAAGAGAAACATTATGTTCGTCCGTCAGATTAATGGGACACAGTTCGACCTGGAGATTGAGCGCCGAAGCCTTGAGGAACCCGCTAGGCTTAGGATCCGGTCTTGGGCGGGGATTTTTTGATATTGGCTCTCGCTGACGCTTCTTTGTTGTCCGTGTTTTCCACGACGAGGAACCATTTCCCTTTCTGGGGGGCTACGAAGTGGAGTGTGGCTTTTTCGACGCCTTCTTCGCCGGTCTCGCTCCAGAACTCTTCGCCAAGGTCCAGGCTGTTCAGGTTGTCAGCGTCCATCAGATAGACGTTGACGGGTGCGCCGGCTGTGACCTCGCACATGACTTCCGCGCGCTGGTCTAGCTCCACTTCGAAGGTCGCATACTCACCCTTCGCTATGACTCTGGTGTTGGGATCCATCTTCGGCATGGCCGGCTTGGCAGGTGCGACTATAGTAGAGTCGGTCCCGACAGGAACCGGTCTGATGGCTTCCTGTTTCAAAGCACCCGGCCGTGGGGGGGTGGGTTTGGCGGGGCTGACGTTCGTAGGGATAGTTTTTGGAGGAGTGATCTTGGGACTCACTACTTTCTGGAAATCTGGTTTCGTCTGTTGTGCAGTGGTCCGGGGAGGTTCAATTTTCGGAACGGGTCTCTGTTCCAGTCTCGAAGGTGGTTGGTGCGGCCGTGGTGTCTGTTTGTCGTCCGACTTTTCCCGGGACGGCTTCGGCTCGACCATAGAATGGCCAGTCTTCCGATTCGTTGAATGGCCGGCTCCTGCTCCAGACCCGGGTCCTCTCGACGGTGCTAGCGTTGCTATCGAGAGTATGGCGAGGATCGTCGCGCCTGCGATTGTCCAGGATAGGACTTGCAGGATTCCGGCTATCGTGATGAGTATGCTGGCAAGGTTGCCTAACAGCATTATTGGTTTGGAAGCCAAGGGACAACGCCCCTCTCTGATATGCAGGGAATGCTCTCGTGTACAGGCTCAAAACGTAACTGTAACGAAGCCGGGTCAAGTGAAGAAGTACTGTTCTGCTTCAGATAACCAATCGCGCCTAACCATTGACCTTCTGGTGATGGCTACATCCTCAATTTGAGGGTACACATGGATAATGTATGAGGAAAAAGAAGGGGAGAGAAAGCCCATCGTTTTTGGCCAGAAGCTCAAGCTCGGAATCTTATTTTCGCTGTCCAGGGCAAGTAACGGCGGGTCTGCCCTGACTCGGGAGCCGTTCTAGCTGTCATTCTGAGTTGCTTCCTATCTTGCCTGGTTCCTCGTGTAGTAGTATAGCCCTCGGCTCTTGCTCTGTTCAATCTGTAGTTTGAACCATGAATCAGTGTTGGCCCGTGAGGCCCATGAGACCAGCCGGACCTTTCTCGCTTCTGGCTTCTTGGCTCTTCGCGATGTCCAGACGGATCCGATCGCCGCCACTATCCCGCCGAAGAGTCGGTGGGACTCTCGAGCTATTTCTACTCCACTTTTGGTCGCTTGCATCTTTCACATCACCAATGGTACAGCGCGTCGGAGGATCGGATTATCTTTGAGCAAGCGAGCGCCGGCATTAGTATGAGCGGCATGCCACGGCTATTCCCGGCAGGCGTACGCCGGTACACTCCTTATATCCACGGCACGACTGGAAACTCTCGTAAGTAAATGTTCGAACTCTTCCTACGGGTCCAGCCGACAGAGAAGAACGAGGATCCCCACAACCGTCTGAGCAAGAAGTTTCCCGGTGCCCGAATCTCCCTATGGTGCAATGACCACACAGACATTCTAGAGATCGAGTCCGATGGTCTAGACTCCTTCCAGGAGATCCAGAAAGAACTCGCGTATTATTCTACACATTACAAGAGCAAGATCATTGGGAAGACCCTCTGTCAGGACAAGTTCCAGCTTATAGCCCGTACATGCATATGCGGACCCGACGGCGGCGTTACAGTCGGCTCGGTAGTACGTGCAAACAACTTCCTCCAGATGCCGCCGCCCGTCTTCTTCGGCGGCTGGGAGTACCATCGCCTCGTCGGCTTCGAAGACAACGATGTCAGGGGTCTCCTGAAGGGACTCGACAAGGTCGGCAAGACGGAGATTCTGCACAAGGGCACGACAGACGGCACCACCGACAAGGCCTTCCTACTCTCTCTCGGCAGCCTCTTCGGCAATTTGACTGAGAAGCAGATGAAGGCGATGCTGTCCGCCGTCGAGAGCGGATACTACGAGATTCCGAAGCGAACCACCGCAGATGAGTTGGCTGCTAAACTCGGACAGCCTCGCAGCACACTGGAGGAGCATATCCGCAAGGCAGAGAGCAAGGTCGTACTCGCGATGGCGCCGTACATGATGATGTACGCCCGGGTGCCGGAGTCTCCCTTCACGAGCAAGACTAGGGCGGCGGGAGACACTGTTGGGGCTCGGTTCATGAAACAGTTGGCGGTGCAGACTGTCGAGAAGTCGAGGAATAACTAGGCTACGCTCGTAGTGCAGCTGTAGTCTTCTAGTTTCGCGGAAAGAGAAAGAGGGACGGAGGGCGTGTCCTCCGTACTGTTCCTAGATTAAGCTCTGGCCCATGGTGTGTCCAGAGGTATGGTCGTGGTCTCTGTGGATGAGTTCGTAGTGGTTGCGGCAGAGATTCCTGCCACAGTTCGTGCAGAACTCGGTCGCCTGTTCGATGCAACGCCTCTCATGCTCTTCCAGCTCATCGGGGCTGCCGAATCCGCCGATATCGCCTACCTCGACCTCTTGACAGGTCTTGGCTGATGTGTTGAGCGTGAGGCTTGGCTGGAGCACTTTTTCGGCTTTGTCTAGTGGAGACTTTTCTGGCTTGGGGCGGACGTGAGTCTTGGTCTTCGTCCTTTTGTGAGCCTTCGATGCTGTACGGGTCTTAGCTTTGCTTTTCTTCTTGGACTTCAAGATTAGAACCGTCACCTAGAAAGTTCGGAGCAGGTGAAATTTCACATCTAACTCTCGCCATGAGAACTAGGTAACAATAGGCCGGTTCAGCAGACTCCTTCGGCTGTCCGGTGCTTCCGGGACTTGATACTCTTCGACCAGAAACGGCTGAGAGATGCTTGTTCGAAGATGCTACTCTTCGCCTATCCCGGGCTTGTTCCCCAAGACTTCCTCTATTCGTTCCAATGTCGCCGTGTCCAGCTTGTCCACAACCTCGACAGCCTTCATATTCTCGACAACCTGTTCTGGACGACTCGCCCCTGTCAGCACGGTGCT
>VBBG01000022.1 GCA_005882905.1 Candidatus Bathyarchaeota archaeon
CCAGGGATCGATGGGCAGGAACATCATAGGCCTCGATGCGGTGGAGGTTTCGCCCGAGCTCGATTCTGGCCAGACGGCAGCGGTTTGTGCAAAAGTCATATTCGAGGCAGTTGCTGCGCTCTCGGTTCGAGGCCTTCAAGAATAATGCTGGATAACTACGTAACCGCCTCGACTACTCGTGTCAAGAGCGACAAGAACGTTCCCCGGTCAAGGTTCGACGAACTCAAACATAGGGCAGAGAAGAAACTCAACTCGTCCTCGTCATTCAACGCTAAAGCCAATTTGAACGGTGTCGTCGTTGAGTTCTGGGGCAACAGCCAGCACCAGTATGATTTCTGGAGGCTCAACTGGAATGAGGCCAAGGCGAACTCCACTACAGATGCGAGGATCATCTCAGCGTTCGGTGTCCAAGACTCTGAACCATCCGCGTTCTATTGTCCGGAGATCCACGAATCCCTCTTCTTTAACACAGAATACTACGGGCAGTGCAAGAGCTGGGCCCTGGGAATGGCCGCGGCGGTCCTCGAGACGTCTAGGAATACGCACTCGATCCACGGTGCCTGCGTTGACGTTGACGGCAAGGGAGTCATCATCGTCGCGCCAACCGGCACGGGGAAGACAACTCAGGCGTTCAAGCTAATGGAGGTCCCGGGCGGTAGGATAGTTGGTGACGACTGGGTCTACATCGACCACCGGGAAGGCAGGAGAAGAGGGCATCTTGTGGGAAGGCAGCCTGAGAAGAGTCTCTACATGCGAACGGAGAGCCAGCTCAACAAGGACTGGCTGCGGAAGATCTTCGACGAGAGCAAATGCGAGAATGTCGTCACGAGCAAGTCAAAATGCGAGTTCACTCAGGGTCCCACAGGCTGCAAACTCACCGGGCGGAATTGTGTCTTTGACGACGGGTTCGAATGGTGCTACTATGCTTTCGGAAACAGCCGAGCCCTCGTCCCACGAGAGGAACTGTTCGGGATCGACAAGGTGGCTGACGAAGCGAGAATTCGACTCCTTGTATTGTTGCGCCGCGATGACAGGAGCCCACCAGAAGTCAAACTCGACGCTGACGATGCAATTCAGGTACTTCGAAAGGGCGAGTATATGATTCGTCCCGGAGCAGGACCCAAGGAGATGTGGGGGCACATGGGGTATGAGCCCTGGTACAATCCGTACCTGCTCCACCTAGACCACGCTCGTCAAGAAGAGTTCTTTCGAACAATGATCTCCCGATTCAGAGTGAAGTGTCTATTGTTGAATACAGGGATTGAGAGCGTGGAGGCGACCCACAAGCGGATAATGAGCGCACTTCAGACCTGCTGAGGGACTACGGTCCCTAGACTGCTTCCATCGGTTTGGACTCGATTTTCTTCAATTGATTATTGTACATTTCAATGATCTCGATGGCGGTGGTTGCCTCTTCGGGAGCCTTTTCGGTTCTGTATCTCCCGGTGAATCGTGGGAATCTTATTGCCAGGCCCGCCCCGGGTCGAATTGAGTTCATCCCGCAAGTATGAATTGGACTCAACGTGATCTCCGCCCCGATGACCTCTATTACTAGTCCAGGCACGAACCAAGCGTCCGCCTCAATCTTAGAGTCGACCCTAGCGTGCTTGTGGTCCACTTTGTACTTGTCCAATAGTTCCGGGAGCTTCGCTAGATCTTCGTCGGTGAATCCTGAGCCGCATTTGCAGGTTGTCCTGAACATGTCCTCCTTCTCGTCATAAGCAGCGAGAAGAAGCGCGCCATAGGCTCCTCCTCGCCTTCCTCTCCCGGCGAACGCGCCTACTACCGCGAGGTCGACGGTGTCTTGCATCTCCGACTTGTATTCTCTCTTGTACTTGATCCAGGCCCATCCTCTCGAACCAGCCTTATAGATCGAGTCTGGGCCGACACTCTTGATCATCAAACCCTCACAGCCATCTGCGATTGCCTGCTGCATGAACTCATCCAACTGTTCAGCGCTTCTCACTATCATCTGGCGGGAGAGACCCAGCCGGTCTTGAGATCTGACCAATTTCTCCAGGGCTCCACGACGTTTGGGATATGGTTGGCCGGTGTAGTCAGTTCCATTGGCGAATAGAATGTCGAAGGCAAAGAATGCAACGGGAATTTCTTCGATCGTCTTCTCAAGCTCGTACTTGCGACCTCTCCGCTGTGATACTAGCTGGAAGGGAAGCAGGTCTCCAGTCGCGCTGTCGACAGGGACCGTCTCGCCCTCAAGAACGATCTCTCCAATCCCTACTCCTTGCTTCAGCAGTTTCTGGACGTCCGGGAACTGCTCGGTGATATTCTCCAGTCTCCGTGAAAACATAGTGATGCCGTTTGGGGAGAGATGCGCTTGAATTCTCAAGCCATCGTACTTGTACTCGGCGGCTGCAATCCCGTCCATCTTTTCAAGAATCTCCTTCGCATCGGGGAGTCGTTCAGCCAACATCGGGCGAACTGGAATCCCTACTGTTATCTTGAAAGACTCGATCTCTTGGATGCCTCCAGCAGCCAACCTTTTTGACAGGAGTCCCAGGTCTGATGACCGATTGTAAGCCTGCTCGAGAACCGTTCGCGAGGCTTTCCCGCTTGCGAAAGCCTGTGAGAGAGCATCGAGTATGGTCATGTCCGCCACGCCTAGACGTAGACGCCCTAGGGCAGTTCTGATCAAATATTTGGCCTCGATCGGGGAGGCCTTGCCGAGCATTCCTGTCAGCTGTCGAATCTTCGACTCTACGGAGCCTGATCCGGCCGACCGAGCTATTCGGTCCAGCCCAGTGTAGACGTCCTCCACTGTGAGAGGTTCTTTCTGGAGCGCCGCTTGCGTCTTCTTGTCGAGGAGTTCTTCGACAGCAGTTCCTAGATCTCCCTTGGCCTTGTATTCGGCGGTAACCTTCTGCTCGGTTGTTCCGGCTACTGCGCTTATGCACTTGATCGCCAGTTTCTCCGCGATTCCGACCTCGATTCCAAGATAGTCCGGGTAGAGCTTTCCTTGCGTGAGGTAGACAACCTTGTCGATAACGGTCGGGGGCGTCTGTCTGAGCAGACCGACGAGAAGGCTTGTGATTTCCAGTCGCTTGGTGGTTTTGCTAATACTCTCATATGCATCGACTAGGCGCGAGTAGAGCATTCTGATCAGGACCTTCAGACTCGCGCTCGCTACTCAGTCTATGTTATAGAGCGTTGGTCAGAGAGGGCTGCTCCAATTTTCGGACCCAGGAGAGGAGTTGTCGCAGACAAATCGTTCAGAATAAGCCCGGATCAACGATCCGGGAGTGGCGTCCCCCAGAGCACCTTATTCACGCTTGAAGGGCTCTCACCAGCACTTACTGAAAAACGCCCTTCAACCCGTTCTTCGCGACAAACCGATAATCTCGCCCAATTCTGTTTCAGATGGCGAGAGGATGTCTCCAGAATTTAGAAACAAAAAAATTCCCGCGACGCAAAAGTGTCTTTCGTGAGACTTTCTGTTGAAGAAGTATCGTTCGAAACGCTCGTCTTGTATCCCAATCTCCGGTTCTGATGGTTAAAATACCCGTTTCGAGTCTCGGCTCCCCGCTCGATGTACTCTTTCCCGGCCTGGAGGCGGGCCCCCTTCATCGCCTTGCTCATCATCATATTCGTAATCGCCTATGCTCCAGCCACAACCCAAGGCACAGCTACCGTGAGGTTATCAGCGCTCATATCCCCCAGCAACATTAGCCACCTCTACATCAGCATCTCAAGCATCCAACTCCACCGCGAAGGCTTTCTCAACTGGACAACAATCTCCCAGTCCTTTCCCGTCATCGACCTGCTGTCACCAGCAAGCCAGTCGACTCCCCAGACCATAACCTCCGCATCAGTCCCCTCAGGCCGTTACGACAGCATGAAAATCATATTCTCCAACTCGACCGTCTTGATCAGCGGGCAAATTCGGCCAGTCGCTGCGCCCCCCGCGCTCGACGCGAACATGACAATGCTTGTCGCACCCAACGGGAACTGCGATCTCCTTCTCATAGTCGCTTTTGACTACGCGACGCTCTTCGCGGACACGCCCTCCCTATCCTTCATCCTAGTCAGCGCATCAACAGCTTGAGACGTGGCCTAGAAGCCGCGACCGAAACCATCAAATTCTCCCCGATAGAACCGTCGGGGAACATGTGCATCATAGGCAAGAACCAGCTCACGGAACTCATCAAGAGCTACAACTGCATCCACCCCTTCGACTACAGCCTCTTAGACGGCGACGGCTACATACTCACGGTCAAGGACGAGCGAACGCTCCACTATCTCGAACATCAGAACCTCATCTCCCACGAAGTCGTCTTCACCCCTCCCAACTATGTCGCGCACCTAACTGCCAAGAGCAAATACGGCCGGATGGGACTCTCCTTCCTCAACGCGGCAAAAGTGCACAGCGGCTACGTCGGAAGACTCGCCTTAGAACTCGTAAACCTAAGCAACGAGAGACAGCCCATCACCATCAGACGAGGCGACCCGTTGATGCATATCGAGTTCGTGAAGAGAGAAGGCGAAGCCTCGCCCTACAACGGGAACTATATGTTCCAGTTCATGAGCGAAGAAGAAATCTCCGACTATGTCGGAATCCTCACGCGCGATTTCAAGACAGTATTCCACAAAGACGATCTTCTAAAAGCTGCGAAACAACGAGTCGCGGTCGCCCCATCAGCCTAGCTTGCGATCTGATTCAACACCCGGCTCAGCTCGGGATCCTTTATCTCCCTAGCAGCGGATTGAAAAAATCTCTGCACCCTAGTTCTTCCAACCCTCCTTCCAATTCTGGCTGCTTGAAATGCCATCTCGAGCTTATCCAATTCGTGCACCAGCAACGCCTCCTTTGTGCGTAACAGCCTGAGATCCGTCCACAGTCTACGGTACGAGCCTCGAAGATTACTAGGTAGATTCTTGATCAGCTCGTCCATAGCTCTCCTTCTCGCGCCGTGTACCTCGGGGGCTCCTAGGATCCTCTTGTCTGCAGGAGTAAGATCTCCCGTTATTGCTTCTTCCAAATCATGAATCAGAGCAAGCTTGAGAACCATCCCAACGTCGTACTTCCTCCGCTCCGCTTCCAACCAGGCCAGCATCGCTAGACCGAAGGAGTGGTCTGCAACGGACTCGATCCTCGTCAAACCCAACCTCTTCCAGCCCCTCCTTTCCTCAGCCTTCAATTGTGCTGCATACCGCCACAATTTGACAAGTGACTCCAAGTGATTCGGTACCGCAAAACGCGCGCAAATTCTAAAACCTTTACTTACGTAAACGCACAAATACGTTCTCCATGCCAGAAACGTGCTGGGGCAATTCCCTACATGGTCAAGAAGATAGTCACTAGCTTCGCCGTCGCCAAGAAGACAGCCAAGAGCGGAGAGGCGGTCTATCGCTCACCCAGGATTTATCTGCCCACCAAGCTGACGGACGACTCCGTCTTTCCATTCAAAGAAGGCGACCTTCTGATGGTCAAGGTTGATGGAAGAAGGCTGATTGTCCAGAGAGTTCGAAAACCTGAGAGGCGCACCGAGATCGCCAATGAGCAACGCCAGAAGTGATATTATGTTCGGAACATTTGATAGGACGATAACAGGTTGCTTAGAGTAACGATTCAGGTAACAAACATCAGCGGAGAACGCTACTGGGCCGCGGACAACCCGCTGCCCAGTCAGGTCCAGATCGCAGTAAACATAAACATCGTCGGACTAGACCAGAAGAACGAATCAACCGCCGAAGCGCCTTTCGTATTCACAGTAAGTTACATCCCATCAATCGCGCAGCTAAGCATCAAAGGAAAGGCCCAGATATCCGGCGACCGCGCAGAAGTCAGCCAGATGATAGACGAGAGCAAGAGGAACAGACCACCCCCAGCGACGGTAATCCAAGCCGTCTCCAGCATAGCAATGGCCGACGCGATTATCATCTCCAGAAGTCTCGGAATCCCACCACCACTTCCACCCATGGGCGTCCCGACTGAGGGGGCAGCACAGCAGCCGGGGCCAAGGAAGGAATCGAGATATACGACTTAGAGCCGGAAGCTCAACATCCAAAATATTGGAGTCATCGTATCTCTCCAAAAAATTGGAGCGCTTGATTCCTGGGAAGCAAGAATTTCTTTCCGTGACGGATTTCTAGAGCTAATCCTCGGCAGTCATACACGGCACATCACGAATAATCATGGGGAGTTTGCTTTCTATACTGGAAAGCAAACGCTAAATTATCATTTTTTGCCCTTAGCCAGTAAGTGGTCGCCGATTGGCCCAAAAAAAACGAAAGGTCTGGCTTACTGGCGAGCAAGTTCACACCATGCTGAATCTGGCCAAGCATAATAGTGAGAGAGATTACCTTCTGTTACTTCTGATGCGTTATGGGCTACGCTGTGGGGAAATAGTTGGGTGGCGGGGGTTACCAGGTATCAGAATCGAAGACATTAGAGACGATGGAGTCTGGGTGAAGGGAAAGGGGTATGCCAGAGGAATCGTTCAAGATCGGCTCGTCGTAATCCCAAAAGAAGTGATCAGAGGGCTCCGCCGCTACGTCACTCAGACTTTGGTAGCACATTTCCAAGAACATCACGAAGATAAACTGTTCCCGATCTCGGCTGTCCGAGCCGAACAAATCGTGAAAAGATATGCCAAAAATGCGGGAATAGATGATTGGGCGAGAGTTGGACCCCACCGTCTTAGAGCATTCTTCGCGACCGATGCCAAAGACAAAGGGCTCGACGCGTTTACGATACGTGATCTTATGCGCAACAAGAACATTACCACCATGGAAGAGTTGGCTTCAGGATAGGAGAATACGAGCGCATTTTAAGCTCGATTTGAGCGGCATGTTATGATCTCTTTACTTACGTAAAGACGTCCCGAACTCTGGCCGGCATCCCACTTACAGGTCACCAGCTGGAGCGCCATAAGTATTAAACATGGCCTGCCGCTGCGCCGAAAATGTGACCGCTGATGCCGCGTAGAGCTGTCCGTGGACCTCCAAAACAGAAGACGACGATCCTTTTCAAAGCCGGGAACCTTCCCAGCAGCCCTGAAGAGTTGTTCCGGCGAGTGTTCTGGAAAAGCGACTTCCTGGCAAGCGAGGCTCAGAATTTCTGGCACGAAGTCAAGAGGTCTGAGCCGATGGGCCTACCAATTCAGACATGGAAAGACTGGATTTCAAAGCGAAGTATGAGCGTCGGCCAATTCTACAATATGATCCATGGTCTTGTCGGAGCAGGATTTATTGAGAAGAAGGACTCGAGATGGCACCTCAGCGGCGGTTTTCTTCGTGAACTCGAACAAATGGTTGCGGTCTATTCATCGGAGAGCGGTCTGAGAGCGCAGCCACACTAAGCATCATAAGATGTATTCATTTCTGCGTCGTTGGCTGCGCAGCCGAGCGCCCGACAATCTCCCGCGCGAATCTATCTTACCAAGTCGTATCCGAGTTACCGAAACCGGTTTCCCGTCTCTAGACTTGACCAGCCTTACAGTGTACAGTCGAAGTGGCGGCAAGCCTCGACGCCTCCTGAGCGCATTCGCTCTCATACCGTTGGAGCGCGTGTCCTCGCTGACAACTAAGGCTTCAAGGTCCCTCCTCTCGGCCGCGGGGCCGAGTGGGTCCTTCAACTCAATTATCCTTGCGCGCCTCAACCAACGCCGCGACCGGAGGAACTTTCGAAGATCCCGCTTTCTTGCGGAAAGCGCCCGCACGTCATGAATCTTGTGAAGTTTTGCAACCAGTTGATCTCCGCTAACACCGATGAATACTGTTTCTCCCAACTCAAACGCGCGGCCTAAAAGACGCTCATGTCCAATGTGCAATATGTCAAAGGTTCCACCCACGGCGATGGTTCTGTGCGCGAATTTCGAAACATGCAAGCCGACTAACTCAGCTAGAAATTTGGCCTGTGGAAACCCTAATCTCTTATGAACGATCTCTGCTATTTATTGGATGACGGCCGAGGCTAACTTAATCACCGGTTGAAGAGAACCGGGCTAGATTGATACCTGGATGGTCGAGAAGAACACGGCGGATAACTTCTCGCGAAATAGCCCGGGGGAGATTCGAACTCCCGTCAGCAGGTGACTCCTACCCAATCGTGCGGGATCCAGAGCCTACTAGGGACGCTTGAAACGTCTGGCCCGTAACGTCCGTGCTATGCTAGACCACTACACCACCGGGCTACGATGGGCCAGCCACCATCCCTGTTCATAAGAGGTTTCGAGGCTGAAACTGACCTTCCCTATATACTTGTCGAAAGACTTATATATGCTCTCAACCCCTCGCTCTTGCTTTCCTCGAACTGAGCCTTCACGACGCCTCAGTAAACCTGAGGAACCATTTGAGTAGGGACTCAGAAGGGAAGATGAGGGGGAGACAACGACAACTCCGACAGTGCCCAGCGGAAAACCGCCAAGGGTCCATGTTTGCCCTGAGTGTAGCGGCGTCAACCTCATAGAGGACTTCGATCAAGGGGAGACAATCTGTCAGGACTGCGGACTTGTGCTCTCGCAAAATTTGATGAGCCGGGGCCCAGAGTGGCGCGCTTTCACAAAGGAGGAGAAGGACGAGCGGGGCCGGGTCGGTATTCCAACCTCATTTTCAATCCATGACAAAGGGCTGTCGACCGTAATTGATAGGGTCAATCGGGACGCATACGGGCGCCAGCTCCCTATGGAGACCAGGATGGAGATGCTTAGGCTCCGCAAATGGCAAATTCGAACGCGCGTACACTCATCATCCGATCGTAACCTCGCTCAAGCAATGGCGGAGCTCGACCGGCTTACAGACAAACTTCATGTGCCAGCAAACGTTAAGGAGAATTCAGCGGTAGTTTATCGGAAAGCTCTCGACAGCGGGCTTGTCAGAGGACGCTCGATCGCGGCGATTGCCGCAGCATCGCTTTATGCAGCTTGTAGATCAGCGGAGACGCCTCGCACCTTAAAGGAGGTGGCCGGGGCCAGTAGAATAAAGAAGAAGGACGTTGCGAGATGCTATAGGCTACTTCTTCGCGAGCTTGAAATGTCGATGCCTGTTGAAGATCCGATAAGATGCATTTCTAAGATCGCTAGCCGCGCTGAGATTTCAATGCAGACTCAACAGTCTGCGATAAAGGTCCTGAAAGATGCCAAGAGGAAGGGGGTGGTCGCGGGCAAGGACCCTATGGGCCTGGCTGCGGCGGCACTCTACGTCGCCTGCGTACTCGAAAATGAGAAGAAGACGCAGAAAGAGATTGCCGAGATTGCCAACGTAACGGAAGTCACCGTGCGGAATCGATACAAAGGCCTCAAAGACTCGCTCGGGCTATCAGCTTGAAGGTCACAGTTACCTGAGGTATTGCCTCATGCTCTGTATGTTGTTGAAGACCGTGCTCCACTGAGGGTGGGGTGCGGAACTACCACTGCTAAAACCATTCAGCGAGATAGAAAACCTGACGCGCGGATCGCGTGAATAGTAGTAGATAATGTCAAGCTTCTTCTTAGGAGTCGCATTGGATAAGCTCCTTTTCAGAGCATTGAACAGGTACTTGTTGAAGAACTCCAGCTCGATTGAAACGGAGATGCGCTCGCTCATTCTCCCACTGAGACGCATTTACATAGCTAGTGATGAATATTTATGGCTATACATCGGACTCGACGGGTGCCCCTGTCAAACTCCTACCCTGGAAGCCTCCAGCAATCCCTAGTACTCCGTGGATTCCCCATGACCCCCTCTTGAGGCTAAGAGCGTAGTACTAGGATTCCTTCCTCCAAGGTTACAAATCCGATTTTATCTCAACCAGAGCCTCTTCAGCAGTGGCTACGGGATGGAAGAGAAGCCGACCGTTCTCATGGTCCTTATGTGCACATGGCTATTCTGGTTCATGTTCTTTCTGACTATTGGAGTCTAGCAAATAATTGAGGGCACGCTTAAATAACTGGGAGACCCTACAACGTTCGTGGACGAATCGAAGGGAGTCTTAGGCTTCTAGAATGGCCGACGTTTGCTCGACCTGCGGTCTGCCGAAGGATCTTTGCGTCTGCGGAACAATCAGCATGGAGCAGCAGACGGTAAAGGTCCGCATGGAGATGCGTAAATGGGGAAAACCGGCAACGATTGTCGAAGGAATTGACGGGAAAAGCGTCAATCTTTCTGACCTAGCGACCAAGCTCAAGACTTATTGCGCGTGCGGAGGAACATCGAAGAACAACTCTATCATTCTCCAAGGGGACCATCGCGATAAGGTAAAGAAAGTCCTAGTCGGCTATGGATTTCCCGAAGCAAGCATAGAGCTTCACTAGGCTAGTTTCGTTGTCTGCGCTACTCGACGTATTTCGATCCATCCGACGGGGAGTGCACGGACCCCTGGCGTGTCCGAACTGCGGGGCAAGTGTGAAGCGTTCACGAGCTCCCCTAGAGGGTTGGATCCTTCCAACAAGGTATCTGTGCGAAAAATGCGGCTACTCAGGATTCCTGGCGCTAGAAGAGGAACCCGAAAACGCAGTGCAGCCAGATTAGCTGCCAAGTCAATCACAGAGACCTCGAACTCCACAGCTCGACAGCCTTCTTCAGACCCTCGTCCAATGTAAACCTAGGCTTCCAGCTCACCTCTCTCTTGATCGCTGTATTGTCGAGGACGAGATATGCAGGGTCCTGACTCTGGGGCCGCTGAGGATAACCCGGCGGGTATGATCCAAAGACGACGCTTCCCTTGAATCCGACTATTGAAGACAGTCGCTTCGCGAGTTCAGCGTTTGTGACCGGGTTTCCAGGGGACACATTGTAGATTCCTCCGACAGCCTTTTCGGTCCTTGCCACATCCAGATAGGCTTCGACGTGGTCTTCTACGTACATATAGTCCCGTATCGAATCTGGCGCGCCCACATAGCAAGTCTCTTGCTTCAACATCTTGGATATGAGATACTCTGTGTAGAAGCCACTCTCCCAGGTCCGTCCGTAGCTGTTGATAGGACGCATAATGGTTCCCCTGAGATGATAGATTCTGTTGGCCATCTGAATATACTGGTCTGCCGCCGCCTTCGACACTGCGTAGGGCGATGCCGGGTTGAGCATCGCATCCTCGGAGATAGGTTGGCCACTGGGTTGCCAGCCGTAGACCTCTGCTGTGGAAGCAACTATGAGCCTTGTGTTTGGGGATTGTTTCAGGATTGAATGCACGAGGTTTACGGTCCCGTCGAAATTGGTTCCGATGTACGGGTAGGGATCATCGAATGATAGTCGTACTGGAGTGAGTGCTCCAAGGTGGAAGACTATGTTCGGGTCTGATGCCTCGACTGCGGAGAGGACTGAGTGGTACCTCACCAGGTCACCTTCGATAAAATGAACACTCGAGACGATGCTCGCCAGCCTCTTCAGTTCTCTCTCGGAGGAATGTCTTACGAGTCCGTACACACTATCTCCTTGAGTGACCAACTTTGAAGCAAGTTGCGATCCTATGAAGCCGGTTATCCCGGTTACAAGCACGTTCAATTCAAGTGGTTCCCCTTCAGTTGATTCTCTGCCTCTTCGAGCTCTCTTAATGAGTTGACTGTAATGAATGAGCCCGGATGGCGATAGACTGCCAGTTTGTGAAAGTGGGAAAGACTTGGAAAGGTTACTCTTTCAATATCGCCCCGACGAGGCAGGTACCTTGTGATCCTCCTATCGAAGACATATACGCCAGTAGAGATGAATCGTTCCTTGAGTATAGGCTTCTCGAGAAATCCTAGGCAATTGTCGTGGCGATCAACCTTCACAAGTCCGAAAGGTAGTCGAGGGTGGACCACAGCGATCGTGGCAATTGCACTCTTCTCGATGTGCTTTCCAAGCAAGGAACCCAGCCTTAGATCGGTTATCTGGTCACCGTTAAGGGCGAAGAAAGTGTCGTCACGGACGTATCGGCCGATCGCCAGGCTGAAACCCTCCCCTGTCCCTCCTTGCACCGTATGAATGCTATACTTGATTTCAACACCGAACCTGTCACCATTACCAAAATAGCTGATTATGTGGTCCTTCAGATAGGCGACGCCCATTACTATACTAGTGACCCCGTTCTCCCTCAGCCATTCAACAACCCATTGGAGGAGAGGCTTGCCTCCAACCTTGACGAGCCCCTTAGGAAGGTCCTTCGTGA
>VBBG01000230.1 GCA_005882905.1 Candidatus Bathyarchaeota archaeon
GATGGTCAACGACCTCGCCTAGTAATAGGAACGTTCTTTGACCGAGACGAAACCCCAGCAAAGGTCCATCTTCCGTCCTTACGATCACCGCGGACAGATCTTGCGCGGTCCGCAGCAACCTCTCGGCAAGCTCGTCGGACCGGACTGGTCGGGCTAGGTCTAACTCAAGGACAATATTCTTCCTCTCCACCGCGGCCACATACCTCCGTCTACCCACTGTAATGTTCCACTGCCGCGCTGATAACCTCCACGTACAGCAGTGCTCATTATTTTGAGGAAACGTCTGAAATGTGTGGTTGCATTTGTGCTGATCTGTGTGTCTCGCGCCCCCGGCCACGAGAGATGGGACCTGTATGATATGATGGCTACGATTGCTTGGTTCCACAGTTGGTACAGTAGACCGCGCTGGCAGGGAGCCTAGTGCCGCATTTGAAGCAGAACTTGAACTCGGGCACCGGCTGAGGAGGGGTCGCCTGTGGCTGAATGACCTGTGGGATGGGAGTCGGCATCTGCTGGGGTGGCTGGTAGCCTGGATACAGTGGGGGTGCAGGTTGATCCTGGACGGAGAAGTATGCGACGATCTGGAAGACCATTGCTATGAGTAGTATTAGGAATCCGACAAGCACGATCACGGTTAGGGCTCCGATCAGGTAGAGGAGGCCAGCGGTTGCAAATGCTCCAACATTGAGGCGTTGAGCAATTTTGTCGTAGGTCCGCTTGAGAAAGACCGATGACACTGTCAGAAGGAACCAGAAGGTGCCGAGAAGCGCGAGCGCGCCCAAGACCCCAAAGACTCCGAAATCTATCGCGCCAAGAGTGATGACCCCCCAGAAGGCGCCTGATTGAGTAACGTCCGAGATTTCTTTCATTGCAACGAGAATCAGTATCCATCCAACGAGACTGATGCCGGGGATGATAGCAAGAATTCCGCCAACTCCACCGAGCACCTTTGCAGTCGAAAGCGAGGCCATTGTTTCTCTACACGTTCAGATTTGGATTTAAGCCCGCCACTACGTGGCACCGAGAATCTTCAACAGACTCATAGATTTAGCTAGACCACGTTAGCGAGCTGAAGAATAAGAAGAGCCCACTGTGGCACCAGAGTAGATCCGGAATGTCAGCCTGGATACTCGTCATTGGGGAGGAAGAGGCTCAAGGTGAGCTGGAGCGGATCTATCACATAATCAAGGAGAAGCGTGGCAGCCTGTCCAACGTGATGAAGGCTCAGAGTCTCGACCCTGAATCGATCAGACTGCACATGGACCTCTATCTTCATCTAATGTTTGGCAAGTCGACCCTTACACGCCTCGAACGTGAGATGATAGCGGTAGTCGTCTCGTACCTGAACAATTGTGGTTACTGTGTCATCCATCACAAGGAAGCGCTGCTCCACCATTCGAAGAATCGGGAGCTTCTGGGAAACCTGGAAAAGGGCGCCTTCGAGAATGTTTCGCCGACGGCCCGAGCCATGCTCGAATATGCGGTCAAACTAACTGAGCATCCTGAAAACATGTTGAAGGCAGATGCGGAAAAGCTTAGGATTGCGGGCTTCTCAGACGAGTCGATTCTACGCATCAACCTGATTACAAGCTACTTCAACTTCGTCAACAGAATCGTTTCAGGACTCGGAGTCGAATTGGAAGAGAGGAGGGCTAGAGTCTACAAGTACTAGATAACGATCAACAACACTTTGACCCTATAGATGCTCGTCGATCTTCTTGCCGTTATGAAATATTATCCCCTTCACTTCACAGGAACGTCTCAGCGTATTCGTGACATAACAGTCGGCAGCCGCCATCTTAGCCAGTCTCTTGACTCGCTCGTCGTCCTCGCTACTGCGAATCTGTGTCTTGTATGTTATGTCCGTGAATCTTACCGGTATCTGTGGAGCGACGTTTCCCTCGACCTTCATCTCGAGCGAGTCCAACCTCAAATCGTCCATGGCACAATGCTCAACATAGTGCACCATCTGGCAGAAACCCAGACTAGATAGAAAGTAGGAGAGAGGACTCGGCCCTTTACCGGTTCCTGCTCGCTCCTTGGACTCGTCCGAGTACCACACAAGATCGCTCCCCTGTCTGGAGGCCGAGGAGAGAAAGCCATCCTCCTTCTTGACCGAGACAGTAACAGTCCACGGCTTGAGTTCAGCCTGATGCTCCTTGACGTATTGCATCCTACGTTTAACTTGATCCGCCATGGGTTCAGTCAGATAGACCATCTGTTAACCCACATGAGCAATGCGATTTGTTGCTTGTAAGGCCTGGCTATGTTTCGTTCTGGCTAATCGACGATTTTCTACATGGGATTGGCGGCTGCTCTGTTGTCGAATTTCGGACTAGGCCTCGAACTCGGCGCCTGCAAGGCGTTGCCTGTGGAATCCGACTCGCGCTGCTTCGCTTACTCTCGTACCCTACAAGGAAAAAGATGAGTTAGAGTGTGCTTGCACCATGGCTCAGTTTCGGATGAAGACTGTGAAGCCGCTGAGTTTCTTGTTGAAGTTGAGAGCGTTCTGAACGATGAGGGT
>VBBG01000005.1 GCA_005882905.1 Candidatus Bathyarchaeota archaeon
TAATCCCGGGCCTAATGGACTGCCATGTCCACTACAGTAGTCCCGGCGGACCGGACTGGATCGCCCGGTTCACAGACCCTCTTACAGAAATCGCAATTCGCGCGGTAGAACTTGCAGAGGCGAGTCTCAGAAGCGGTGTCACGACCGCCCGTGACGTTGGTGCCCCTCACGCGGTCAACATACGGCTTGCCCGGACCTCGCAATCTGGTGAGATACGTGCGCCAAGAATTCGAGCAGCAGGCACATGGATCGCCCACCGTGGAACTTACGTCTCATTCGCGAGACAATTCAGCGATGCTGGCGAGCTGCGCAGCGCCATCAGGGCGGAGGTCGAGGCGGGGGCGGATCTGATCAAGGTCGCGCTGGCAGGCTGGAACGAAGGCGCGCGGCCTCAAGGAGGACCAGAGATTCCGTTCGATGCGAAGCTTCTCTCTGTCGCAGTAGAAGAAGCCCACAGGGCAAATTTCAAGATTGCATGCCACGCCAACGACGCCCCGAGCTGCCATATAGCCGCGCGGGCCGGCGTTGACTCACTCGAGCACGGCATGTTTCTTGAGGGAGACGATCTCAAAGCTATGTCGGACAACAAGACCTTCCTCGTCCCAACCATGTCCGTCTGGGATGCCATGCTGTACTATGCGCACGCCGTCGGTTGGCCGGAGGCCCGCAAGAAACGAGCGGAGTATTTGCGTGAAGGCTCTCGAAAAGCAGTCGCGCAAGCTATGGAAGCTGGGGTGCAACTAGCCCTCGGAACTGATGCTGGCGGTGGAGCCGCACGTCATGGCAGAATTGCAAGAGAAGCGGAACTGATGGTTGAGGCTGGGATGAAGCCGACCCAGGCGCTGGCAGCTGGGACGGCCGTTGCGGCGAAGTTGATCGGGGAGACTGAACGAGGCACTATCGAGGAAGGAAAGGTCGCGGACATGGTCTTGCTCGACGCAGATCCATTAGAGAACATTGGAGGATTGAGACTGGTCGCCGCAGTATTCCAAGGGGGACGCCGCGTAGCCTAGAACTCGAAAAACTCGTTTAGAAAAAAAGCAGTCGGAGGATCAGTTGGGTTTCCAGGCGATTCCTCTGAATCCTGAGTTGAAGCCGCTGGGTACAGTGGAGAGTGCTCCTCCGGAGTAGGAGAGGATGATGCCTAATCCCCCGACTATGTACGCTGTCCCGTTGGACCAGCTGACAGAGTAGAGAACCGCGCTTGTAGTGGCTGGTAGGGCTGAAAGACTGGTTCCATCATATGTCAATACTAGCCCGGAATCTCCGACGAGAAGTGCCAGGCTTCCTGTAGGATTGAAGGATATGTATCGCACTATCAGGGTCGAGCTGTATACCCCAGCGGTGTTCAGAGTCTGGAAGCTTGTGCCATCGTATCTCAGAATCGTGCCGCCTGAGCCCGCGATCAGAGCATAGGATCCGTTGGGGTTCCATGCCACCGCACTAAGGTCGTTGCTTGTAGGAGATGTGAGCTGGGCTATTTGGCCGTTGGACTGGTACATGTAGATGCCCCCTAAATATGCTACGAGCAGTGCTTGGGTGCCGCTCGGATTCCAGCTAATCGCCCGGTAGTAAGCGGTGTAGGGATTTGAGACGGGCGTTACTGTTGTTCCATCGTATCGGAAGAGCGCTCCTCCCGAGCCTCCGATTAGAGCGTATGATCCGTCAGGTGTCCACGCGATCGAGAGGAAGATGACTGTGCTACTGAAACTGGTGGGTATTGTTGTGAGACTGGTTCCGTCGTACTTAATGAGTACGGCGGAGTCTCCAATTATCAGAGCGTAAGATCCGTCGGGTTTCCAGGCGACAGCCCTCAACTGCGTGGTCACAGGGTGGGCGATTCGCACTAGGGTCTTGTTCGAGTAGAGCTTGTAGACGTATCCTTCGTAGGAAACGACCAGAGCATAGGATGAGCTAGTTGCACTGGTAATTGTCACGGTGACGATAATGCTGTGGGAAAGCGTTCCGCTTGTTGCTGTCACATTAACTCTGAATGTGCCAGTTGCCGCGTTGGCCGAGGTGACATTCAGGGTCGAGCTTCCCGCTCCGTTTGAAGTGAGTGTGATTGTTGAAGGACTGAGACTGGTCGTTGGACCCGTGGGAGAGACAGAGGCCGCTATGGTGACTGTACCGGTGAATGAGTTGAGGCTCGTTACTGTGATAGTCGATTTTCCTGAGGATCCCTGGAGGATGCTCAATGAGGTGGGGCTGGCGGAAAGACCAAAGTCCGGAGCAGGAGTGACGTGGTATGTCACCCTCGTCTGGGAAGATAGGGCGCCGCTGGTGCCTATTACAATTGCAAGATAGTTAGCGGCGGCAGAGCCAGTACAGGATAGTGTCGAGGAGCCTGAGCCGCCGCTAATCATTGTCGCCGATAGTGAGCAGGATAGCCCGGTCGAATTTGTAGTGATCGACAGGGTAACTGTGCCTGTGAATCCGTTCTGGGGGCTGACGATAATCGTCGAGGTACCCGCGACGCCCGAGTTTGCAGTGACACTCGTAGGATCGGCTGCAACGGAAAATGTCGGAGCATTCGTCACGTGATAGACCACGGACGTGGAGTGGGAGAGGGTGCTGTTCGAACCTGTCACGATAGCCATATAGTTGCCAGCTGACTGGCCTATACATGATAGGCTGGATGAACCGGAACCGCTAGCGATGCTCGTAGGAGTTAGAATGCAGGAGAGGTTGGTCGAGTTGGTTGAAACTGCAAGGGTGACTGTCGCACTGAAGGCATTGAGAGGCGCGATCGTGATTGTTGAGGAGCCGGCAACGTTCACGTTGACGCTTGCCCCGGTAGGATTGGCCGATATTGCAAAGTCCCCCGTGTGATAAGTAACACTCGCCGAGTGCGATAGAGTTCCACTTGTACCTGTTATGGTCGCGAGATAGTTGCCTGCTGGCGAACCGTGGCATGAGAGAGTAGAGGTGCCGGAACCGCCGGGAATGCTGCTGGAGGAGAGAGTGCAGGCGAGGTTTGTAGAATTCGTTGTTGTGACAAGAGCGACAGTGCCTGTGAAACCGTTCAGCGGAGCAACAGTTATGGAAGAAGTGGCTGTTGCGCCTACGTTCGCTGTCACGCTGCCTGGACTAGTTGATATTGTGAAGTCGGGAGATGATGGCTGCGTTACTGATACAGAGATGCTCGTGGTGTGAGAGAGGGAGCTGCTGGTTCCGGTGATTGTCACCGTGTAGTTTGCGGGTGAGGAGCTTGTGAGAATGCATATTGACGATCCTGATCCGCCTGAAATGCTGCCCGGGGTGCAGCTGACTGTGAGTCCGGTCGAGGGGGAGGTGGAGGTTGAAAGGTTAACGGTTCCAGCAAAACTGTTCTGGGCCGAAACTGTCGCGTTGAAAGAGCCAGTTTCACCGGATTTGAAAGTGACCGTGGACGGAGTCGCTGTGAGACTGAAGTCTGGCGACGGAGCTTTGAAAAATTCCGTCATGGGAATAGCGTTGGCGTCGTTGGATGTCAGGCTGGGAAGATTCCAGTTTACCTCAATTGTCTTCGTGAGCGAGTAGTGGTTGTAGAGTCGCGATGAGCTGAAGCTGGCCTTGACGATGGGCCCCGCCCAGACCGCATACACGCAATCTTCGTGGCTACTGTTTAGAGGACAATAGCCGGTACCCTCATCGAAGACGATAAAGAGTGCAGCTCGTGTCGTCGTGAATGTCTGGCTGTTGAGAATGTTAGGGACCAAGCTTTTGAGATAATTGTCGCCGTCCCTCAAGCAAGTCGGGCTGTAATCACTTGTGCAACCGTTTGAGGTGCAGCTACTGTCTGAGTGCATGTCGTTGCATAGGTTTGGCGTCAGCCACATGAAGTTCGGCGCAGACGAAGAGTTGAGATCGTTGACTAGAGCGCAATCCGTCACGCCACCGCAGCCGCCCGGATTCGCGAGAACGATCTTGTTGCAGCGGCTGGTATTGTTGGTGATGTCCTGGAAAGCTACGAACCCGTTGTGTTCATGCGTGTAGGGCTTGTGTGTCCCTAAGTCGCAGCCAGCGACGATATTCTGGTTTTCCATGTAGCCCCTCCAGGTTAGGCCAACGGCTTCAAAACGATCGACTAGATTCAGATTTGTGAGCGATCCGGCGGGCGGGTAGCAGGCCGCAGTGTTTGTCTTGGAACAGTTAGCTGGTAGTGAGGCTTCGAGGATCCCGTAGTAGTCGGGTTCGCTGGTGTTGATGAGGGACGTGTACCGTTGTGCTATTCCGTAGATGTTCGCTAGGCTGGACATGTAAGGGGTGTTGGAGCCGTTGCAGAGTGGCGGGTTTCCATTGCAGATATCGCCAATTCCCTGGTCCTCCATCATGATGACTACGAGATGGTCGAAATATGATCCGGACGGGGGAGTGGCGCGGGCTGGGAGGATATGTCCCGATGTTAGGACCAGCGAGAATGTTAGGAGGATGATGAAGCTCTGGGTGATACGGTTTTTTCGACTCGGCCTGTTTGTTCTGAGAGCGGTTACGGATTTTAGCGATTCGCAGGCCAAGCTATGACAACTTTACCAGTCGCCCTTGGTGTACTTCAGATACTAAAGCTTAGCTTGAGACGGCTGAGAGAGTGATAAGGAGCATCCTCCAGATACCTTTCTATACCCAACCTAGGCCCATGTGGATGGGTCAGTTCGACCTATCCGGACCTGCCCTAGTAGATCGCTGGCTTCGGCAATGGGGCCCCGCAGTTTTCGCATTTTTCCTTGAAGGGTTGGTTTGTCATGCAATAGGGGCATCTGACGAGAATGGTATCAGGGGGAGGAGGAGGCGGGAAGGCGGTCTGCTGGGTGTAGGGTCGCTGAATATTGGAGCGAGACTGTGTCGCCGCGTTTGCGATGATGATAATTACTATGACGACGAAGAACAGGAAGAATATGCCGGGGAAGATGAAACCCGGGGATCCCCCCACCGCGACAGACCCTAGCGCTGCGAAGAAAAGAATGAACACAAACAGTAGGATGGCGGCTACCCGTATCGCCTGTCGGCTTTGGCGGCTCAATGGTTGAGCTGTTGAGGTCCCCTGTTCTAAAACAATATCGGGAGATTCTTCTCTCACCATGACAGCACTGCCGCGGCGGAATCTTCTATATGCCTAAAGAGACCAAGATCACCTCTCAGCGTCAACGAGTATTCTGTCAGGGGCCCGTCGCAGAGAAGAAAATCCCCTCTCAGGGATCCTGGGCCGAAGAATCCCGAGGAGAAATCCGCGCCAAGTCCTCGGGCTATTTCTGAGAGCTGGTCCATCCTCATGGATCCTGATGTTACCAGGCAGAGTTCGAAGTTTCGCGTTATAGGAGTCCACATCTGGCTTGCTGTACCTGCCTCAACCTCACTGATCAATTCCTCTGATTCGAACTGGCCCATTTTCCTTCGCATCACCAGTGACACTTTCTTGAACGGGATTCCCGGGCTCGAGATGGTTGTCGATAGAGTTCCAGCAGCTTCAGGTATGATCGAAGCGTTGGCGACGGACTGATCAGCAGCCACTGCTAGGGTCTGCTTCGTCAGAGAGAGTCGGAAGCGAAACCATGGCGAACGCAGCAAGAAGACCCAAATGTCTGCGCCAAGCGGCACATCTACATGAATCGCGGGAGCGAAGAATGCTCCCTCCCACCGCCCTCGGAGTAATCCAGCCGCCGGTAGAAGTTCTCCGAGTGTGAATGTCAAAGATTGGCTCCCATCGCTGTCGGCCGTTTCCTCTGGCCGGATTGGCTGAGGATCTGGAATCGAGGGATCGAATCTCCA
>VBBG01000231.1 GCA_005882905.1 Candidatus Bathyarchaeota archaeon
AGTCAGCGGCGATGAAAGACAGGTCGTTTCGAAGAGACCTGATTGTAGTCTTATCGCCTGGTCTGATGGCGGCGCTTGCTCTGAGAATTCAACGCGACTATGTCGAAGAGTATACGTCTATAGTTTATCGTCAAGGCTCTTGCATAGAATGGTCCTTCGATGCTCATGTCCTTGAATTCGTGGCCTTTTCTTTCGTGTGGGCCGAATCTTTCGAACGACAAGCAGTTTTCGAGGTACGGCCTGAGCTTGTTAACATCAGCGTCTACCACGACCTCTTTGGATATGGGATTCTTCTTTGACGCCTGAAGCAGGTCGTTCAGCGCTTCTCTAGCCGCTTCATAGTTCTTCCAGGCTTCCTCGACATATCCGGGGAAGAGTCCGTTCACGACCATCTTCGAAACGAATGAACCGTTACTGTCTTCCGCCCAGCTTTTGAGAAGGTGTGCTTTGATGTTGAGCTCGTTTGATCTGTCGAACCCATAGATGAACCGGCGAGCAGTCCGTTCCATATCTGACTTGTACGCATGGTTGAGCGAGTCGCCGAAGGAGCCGCTGGCAAGGAGGAACCGTGCAATATCGTATTCTCCTGAGACTAGAGCGGTGGAGATCATGTGCGCGAAGTCAGGCTCGTAGGGGATTTCGCTCATCAAGAGACCCTTCCAGGTGGTCTTGCCGGTGCGGCGGGCGATTGCTCCAATTTCATCGAGCCAGTTCTCTGCAAAAGCCACCTCGCGATGGTCTACTTTTGACATGAACTCTAGCTCTGAGAGTTTGAGTCCATACTTTGACATGAGCAGTACCAGGTCGAACGGGGTCTCGGTTTCGAGCGCTTTGCGGACAGGTATTGGGTCGATCTTCTTCGGGAGAGGCGCGTCGGTGAGGATGACTGCGCGGCCCGGCTTGAAGCGGCCGACTCTGCCCATCATCTGGAGCAGACTGTTGTTGTCTATGCTCGTGTAGTGGAGGGTCTTCTGGCCTAGCTTGTCCTTGCTGTCGATCACGTCGTCGAATATGAGCACGTTGTCGACGTAGATGTTTACTGAGGATGCGATTACGTTTGTTGCGAAGATTCTAAGATTCTTATCCTGTTCGGCTCGGCGCTGGATCCTGTTGATCTCTGAGCCTTCAAGGCCTCCGTGAATATAGACGCCGCGATAACTGTCGGCGTACTTTTCGACCAGCTTCCTTGTGGGGAGGAAGACTAGCCAGGACTCGTCGCGGGGCTGCGAGTAGAGATATCGGTCTAGAATCCGGAACATTCCATTAAGGTCGCAGGATAGGAACTCTTTCGGGTCGATTGTGGCGCTCATGACCCGGAACAAGTTTCCTGCATTGTCCTCCTCCTTCTTCGCGAGCGATATGCACAGTTCCAGCTGGGAACTCATCTGGTGGCTTTCATCAAAGTAGATCGAAGAATCATAAATCGACTCCTCGGCCAGCATCCGTAGCAATACCCCGTCTGTGACTATCTTGATCTTGCCATTGACATTGATCTGCGTGTCCTTTGTAATGACCGCCAATTCATCATCCAGTTCTGGATAGAGCGCCTGGAGCGAATAATGGAGAGCATTGCATGCCGCCCTCGACGGTTCGCGGATGACGATCTGCCTCAGTCCCTTGCACAGCTCGTATTCGTGAATCGGGGTTACGGTGCTCTTCCCGGTCCCCACATCGCCTATTATCAGGAAATGTTTCGAGAAGTCTATCGAGTCAAGGATTGAGAAGATGGGGAGTTTCGATTCCGGCCGTTTGTCAGCCGCTTTCTCCCCTTGGCCCTCAACTCTACCTCCTGGCACTGCTGGAAAACGGTCAGCAAAATCGACGAGTTCGTTTCCAGCCAAGTGGACTCAGGCCCTCCAGAATATCGTTTCCGTAAGGGCAGAAATAAACCAGCGTCGATACCATGGGGCAGAATAAAGACCGGCCTCATGCCGGTTTGTGAGAAGGATCGCCTTTAATCCCGAGTTGCTGAGACCTTTCATTTAGTTTGGGCTTTCTCTCTTGGTTGAATGATCTCTTCGAGGGCTCTGAAGAGTACGGAACGCCGTCAGTCACGCTAACTGGTCAGCCGGTTAGGAGCAAGGGTGAGAAGATAATTGCAGACTACCTTACGGGTCACGGCGTCGCCTACTACTACGAAGCTACGGCAACCGCTAACTGGTTCATCTTCCAGACCAAGATATCGAAGCCGGACTTTTATCTTCCACAATACAATCTCTTTGTCGAATACTGGGGCTTAGTAGATTCTCCCGATGCGCGGACAAGGGACGACTACATCAGGTCAATGAGGTGGAAGATGGCGCAGTATCGAAAGAACAACATACGGTTCGTATCCATATATCCCTCGAATCTATCCAACCTCGATTACTACTTCAGGAGGAAATTCCGAGACGTTATGGGTTTCGATTTTCCAATCCGCCCGGTAGCACAGATATGTCCCACGTGTCACATCCAAGTCTTGGACATGCCTCTTCACATCAAGTGGCACGCAACGGTGACCCGAGCGTAACAATGGTATTCTGCAAGAAGCTCGAACGGCCTACCATAGTGCCGGTGCGTAACCTTTGTGCGACTTCATGTCCTCGCTTCTTTCATGAAGAGTTCGATGCTCGGATTCCGGATGTCTCAGCACTCTTAATATTGATGGAAAGCCCTTGAATTTGGTCCTCTAAGTTGGTTTTCGGTCCGTCGCCTGAGAAACGCGCGCTCGCACGAAGCTTGGTTATCCGGGAGTTTCCCAGATGCCCTGTCTGTAAGGGGAATTCTGGTTACGATGTCTCGGGTTCT
>VBBG01000030.1:0-9483 GCA_005882905.1 Candidatus Bathyarchaeota archaeon
TATCTGCTGCCCTCATAGCCACCGGATCATCCCTGCTCGTCGGAATTTCTCCCCAAGGAGACTATCTCGGAATACTGCCTGGCATGATTCTCTGGTCTCTGGGTGCGAGCATCGGTTTCCCAGCGATTAACGTGGCCGCTATTGCGGGCACCAAACACGGAGAAGAAGGCTTGGCCTCAGGGCTAATCACCACTTCTACTCGACTGGGCTTTCCTCTAGGCTTGGCAGTACTCTTGACAATAGCAGGCGCAACAGACCCCGCACCTGACGCCGCCGGAGTTGTTACTGGGTTCCGTTACGCTATTGCTGCAGCAGCACTCCTAGGCGTCCTCGGAGTATTGGTCGCGCTCCGCATAAAGGAGCCTCTAAAAACATACGGCAATTTCCCAGGACCCCAATAGGACTGGGAGAAGACGTCTCTGAGAAGAATAATCGCTTCAGAAATGGTACCACTGGATGGCTTCTTTGCGGGACCAAGGGAGAGTTTGACTGGCCTCTCGTCGATGACGGATTCATGGAATTCGTAACCCTTCAAAAAAACCCGGAACTGAGTCAACTATTCCGCAACGCATCTTCAACCCGCCCCTCGACCCTTCTCATGCGAAGAGCAGGCGAGTACGTGTGGCATCCTAGATCGATTTGGCTGCGCGGCGTCCGGGCGTATTCCACCCGGTTCCTCTCCGATGCTTTCGGGCGACTACTGGGCTAGCACGAGTCTCTCGAAGAGGAGTTGTTTTGAGAGGCTTGCTAGGTTGACGGGTGATGTGCCGTCTGGCCTGGCGAGTTGTTGTCCTGACGGAGGTACTTCTAGGTAGTTTGGTATCCGGGCCTTTATGCGGTCCCCGTATGTTGGGATGGTCTCGTTCTGGTAGAAGACGCCTATCGGGATTTTGTCTCCCCATTCTCTCGATTTTTCGATTATCTGTGACATTTTCTTCTCGACATCATCCTCGCTCATCATCGGAGTTATCCTTCCATCGTAGCCCGTGCCTTCCAGCTCGTACGGACGTGGTGTCGGCTTCTTTGTAGCCGGGTCTATCCGGTCCTCGCCACCGTACCATTCTTTTGTGTTGATGTCGTTGTATGTAGGGCATGGTTGGAGTATATCGACCAGGGCGAAGCCCTTGTGCGCCACCGCTTTCTTGACTGTCTCTTTGAGATGTTTCGTGTTGTATGCATAGGTTCTGGCTATGAAGGTGAAGCCTGAGGCCAGAGCGAGCATTATCGGATCGACGTTCGTGTTGATGTTCGGCATCGGCAGGGATTTTGTCTGCATCCCGAGATGAAGCGTCGGCGAGGCCTGTCCCTTAGTCAGGCCGTAGACGCCGTTGTCGTGTATGATGTATGTCATGTCTATGTTTCTTCTGCCGGCATGCACGAAGTGGCCTACTCCGATTCCAAGCCCGTCGCCGTCGCCTCCAATAGCGATAACCTCCAAATCCGGGTTTGCCAGCTTTGCGCCTTGGGCGAAGGGGAGGACCCTACCATGGAGCGTGTGGACTCCGCTTGCGTTGGTGAAGTGTACGATCTTGCCCGAGCAGCCGATGCCTGAGAAGAGGACGAGCTTGTTGATATCAATCGGCAGTTCCGTTAGAGCCATCTTCAGCCCGGCTTCTATTCCGAAGTCTCCGCATCCGGGGCACCAGTCGTTGTGGACGTCTGTTTTGAGGTCTGAGAGTTTAAGCACCATGAGTCAACATTACCCTCTTGTTCTGTGACGGGTTGGAGATTATCTGTTTGACTCCTTGGTAGATCTCGTCTTGGGACATTGGTCTGCCGTTGAACTTGACTATCTTGTTTTTGATATCGATCATCGTCTTCTCAGCGATTACAGCGGCCATCTGGCCGGAATAGTTTTGTTCGATATCGATCGCGAGCTTTGCTCCTGCCAGTTTTTCCCGGACGCTCTCGGTCGGGAAGGGGCTTGCCAGTCGTATCTGTAAGAACTCGACGCCGATTCCCTCCTTCTCGAGCATCCGGATAGCATCCAAGATAGGTCCCTTGGTGGACCCCCAGCTTACAAGAGTAACGTCAGCCTGTTTCTTGCTAGAGCGGAAGAAGTTGAACTTCTCTTCCTCCGGAATCTCATGGGCCGCCGTCTCTAGCTTTGTCATTCTCTTTGTCATCATCTTTATTCTATTATCCGGGTCCTCCTCGATGTGTCCAATCGTATCGTGTTCGTCTCCACTGTTCCAGAAACGATATCCGGGCATCCCCAGCACGGCTCTTGGTGAGACACCGTCGTCAGAGAACGCGAACCGATGATATTCCCCCTTACCCTCTGATTGGTGGCCGTCGTTGATCAGTTTTCCTCTCTGGATCGGAACCATATCCGAGCGGAGCTGAGGAATCGTCGCGCTGCTATTGGCGAGTGACTTGTCGATGAGATGTATGGCCGGCATCTGGTATCGCTCTGCATAGTTGAAGATCCTGATCGCGTCGTAGAAGCATTCCTCGAGGTCGCCAGAGCATAGGACGATTCGAGGGAATTCGCCGTGGGAGGCGCTCAATACGAATTTCAGGTCTCCCTGCTCATGACGAGTCGGCTGTCCGGTTGATGGGCCGCCACGGGAGTATTGTGTTATAACGACCGGAACTTCGTTTATACCCGCCCATCCGAGACCCTCAACCATCAGCGAGAAACCGGGCCCGGAGGTCGATGTTGCCGCCCGGACGCCCGTCAGAGCTGCGCCGGTGGCCATCGTGATCGCCGCTATCTCATCCTCTGTCTGCGTAACGAGAATTGATCCCTTCTTTCCCGGCTCGCCACCGTCGGATAGGTCGAAGTTTTCATGAGATTCGATAAACTCGCTCTCGTCGGCTGCTGGAGTGATGGGGTAGTATGTCTGAACGCGACAGCCTCCCACTATCTTGCCGAGGGCTACTGCTTCATTCCCCATCAGCAGCAGTCTAGATTGGTTTTGGACTGGTTTGACCTGGTAGGGGAAAGGCTGTTTTGTCAGGCCTTTCGCAGTGTCGTAAGCCATTCTGGCTCCGATCTCGTTCATCTCGATGACTTTCTTTTTTCCACCAAATGTCCGCTCTAGTGACTGGTCTAGGTAGTTGAGATCGAAACCGAGGAGGGCGAAAGAGGCTGAGACTGAGAGGACGTTGATGATTCTGGAGACCTTGCTAAGTTGGTGTTCTCCTATCTGGGCCGCGGTCTTTGCAATGATGTCACTGTAGGGTATAGGGTAGAGGTTGACGTTTCTTCGCTTCGCCTCGTCCAGGATTCCAGCGACGGTAGCTGGTAGGCCTTGTTTTGCGAGTCTTGCCTTGATTCGAAGTACCGCTGGGGTCTCGATCGTATCGACTTTGTCGATCTCAACGGCGCTGAAACTGGGGTCGTAGAGTATTCCTCCTCCAGGGTTTACTTCGTCAGCGTGTCTGATCAGCGTCTCAGCGTCAAACGTTGCTAGAAGGTTCACGTTGTTTACGTGGGATCGGATTCTCTCGCTATTCACTCGGACCTCAAAATAGCTGTGCGGTCCCTTAATGCTCGAATAGTACTCTCGAAGCCCGAAGGTCCAGAGACCACCAATCGCGCAGGCTCCCGCGAAGATGTTTGCGGACGAGTCTACCCCGCTGCCCTGTGGGCCGCCTGTCATCCAGGATAGGTCGTTGACCTTTGCCGGTACGTTGCTCGTCGATTAGCCCCCGGTCGCCCTTCCATGTCCGACAGCGCATTCACAATCGCTGGTCTCGCTGCAGTATGGACAGGCGCACTCGCAGCCGTCTATCGGGGACTCACAGTTCGGACACATGTACTGTTCTATCTGGTCCAGCACAAGAATCCCATACTAAAAAGGTCTAGTCCTTCCAATAAGTCTTTACGAGGCATCAGTTTGATCTAGGACTCGCCTTGTAGCCCTCCTAGCTCTTCTGGCGAAAAGGAGGCCTCGGCTAAAAAATACTCTAGCTATCGGGTTGGTCTAGTTCTGCTTCGTCAGCTTCTTCTTGGAGCATAGAGAAGACGTCGTCGACTATCTCGAAGAGCAATCGCGTCTCCTCATAGTCTTCTGGAAGGACAGGAGGGTCGACTTCGACTCTTCCATCCGTGTTTAGCCTGAATCTGGTCTTGAGCGTTGTTTCCGCGAGCTTCTTGTTAGCCCTCTCCCACCAAGAATCGGCTTCCTCAGCTGGCTTCAACGCGAACACTTCACTAACGTCGGGTATCGGAATTGCGACAAGAAAAGGGTTTGTTCTTCATCCTTCAGATGACTTCGATGTTGTCTTCGCTGAACCCCATCTTGACCAGCTCAGCCATCGCCTTGTCTCGCAGATCTCCATGTAGGACGATTCGTCTATCCTCTACATCTCCGCCTGTACCAAGGGTCTCCTTTAGCTGGCGTGCGAGTTCTCTCAGCCATGATTCATCCTTGGTAGGTCTGTGCGGCTCTACGACCGTCACTTCTCTTCCCGAGTGGTGATGAGTCTCCCGCCTTATGACAAAGTGTTCTGATTCTCTGTCAATGTGTTTCAGGATATCCTCGAAGGTGAGATCTTCGCTGCTCATCCCATACCCTCCTATGCCTCAACCATCTGTTGTGAGTGTTCGGTCATGTGATGGTAGTGTTCGGGTGGCATGAGGGACTGGAATGCCCTGTCAACAACCTCGTTCAGTGCCGGGTGGATGTGCATCATGTCCCTTATCGGGCGATAACTCTGTTCAGGCGTGTACATTAATGGGATTATCTCGTGTATTAGCGTCGAGGCCTCAGGCCCGATAATGTGGGCACCGAGGATTCTCTCGGTTTCGGCTTCCACGATCACCTTAACGAAATAGTCCTTGACGTTCAGTGCCTCTCCCTTAGCCGTGTCCTCGTACTTGTGATGACCGATGAGCACTTTGTCAGCTCCGTACTTGGCTATCGCTTCCTGCTCTTTCATCCCGACCCCTGCAACCTCGGGATATGTGAATATGGCGTGGGGGACTGCGTGGTAGTCCACCTTCACTTTTCTCTTGAGTATGGCGTTGTAGTAGACTATAGCCGATTCGTAGTTTGCGACGTGTTTAAACAGAAACTTGCCATCAGCGTCTCCTAGCGCCCATATGCCCTGCTGGGAGGTCTCGAGATACTCGTTGACCGCAATCCAGCCCTCCGGTGTCGTCTTTATCCCCGCTTTCTCTGGATGAAGAATGTCTGTTATCGGTCCTCTTCCACTGGCGATCATGATCTCTTGTGCGGTGACCGTCACAGTCTTTCCGGTCTTCCGGTCCAGAGCAACGAGCTCCTTGAGGCCCGACGATGTCCCTTTCACCTCTTTCACTTCATGGTTGGTGATGATGTTGATGTGCCTGCCCAACACTTTCTTTGCAAGTTCAGAGACCTCCGGCTCTTCGTCCGGGACAAATCGGGGGTTCCGTCCTATGATCGTGACCTTGGACCCCATGCACGCGAAGAAGTGGCCGAATTCTGCCGCGATGTATCCGCCTCCCACGATAGCGATGCTCTCCGGCAATTGTTTCATTTCGAAGGCTGAATCGCTAGTGTGGTAGCTGACCTTGTCGAGACCCTTGATCGGAGGTATGGTCGTCTTCGAGCCGATGCAGAGGAATATCATCCTCGACTTGATCTCATTGCCGCTGACCTTCATAGTGTATGGTGCTGTGAATTCTGCTGGCGCGTGATAGTAGTCGATGTTTTTGGAACTGGATAGCCCTTCCCTGATCTGATCGATGTCTGTGTTGATGAGCTTCTTCATTCTCTCCATTACGAATTCGAAGCTAATCTTCCTGATCTGGGTATCAATGCCCAAGTCCCGAGCCTCCTCGATCTTCCGAACCAGTTCCGCGGGGTAGAGTAGAATCTTGGACGGTATGCAGCCCCGGGTAAGGCAGATGCCTCCAGGCTCGTCTTTATCGATGACCGCGATGCGAATGTTAGGATTCTCCTGAATCATTGGATCGACAATATTCATCGCCGATCCGGACCCAATAATGATAAGGTCGTACTCTTTCATGCAAGTCGAAATAGTTTGGATGCAGATAAGCATGTGGAGAAGTGTCTGCACAACTCTCCGGTTAGCAGATGCCCCAGTCGCAGGCTAAGTTATGAGCAGACCAGAACAGACATGCTTGCGTAGCGGAATTGGAAGACCTCCTCACACTAGCGCTGAACCTGATGGGAACCTTCGCTTTCGGCCTCAGCGGTGCGATTCTAGCGGTTAGGAAACAGATGGACCTTTTCGGCGTCCTCGTCCTCAGCGTCGCAACTGGGCTCGGCGGCGGAATCATGCGGGATATCATCCTCGGCCACACTCCACCAGCGACACTGACCGACTGGCGGTATCTAGCCGCCGCCGGCTTGGCAGGACTCTTAGTATTCGTCTGGTACAGAGGGGTGATTCACCATGGCAGGTTCATCATCGCCTTCGACGCCGTCGGACTGAGCATCTTCACGGTCACTGGGACGACTATCGCAATCAGTGCTGGTCTGAACCCCGCTCCCGCGGTTTTGCTGGGCATGCTCACAGGCGTGGGCGGTGGCGTGTTGCGGGACGTTCTAGGCGCGGAGGTCCCGCTGATCTTTCGGAGCGAGATCTACGCGGTCGCATCAATACTAGGAGCGGTAATCATCATCTTAGCCAGTCAGACAGGGCTCTCCGGAATCCCTGCGGAGACTATCGCGGCGATTGCGACCTTCGGCCTCCGCATGATAAGCGTACGAAAAGGATGGAGGATTCCGCTCGCCATGCCGAAACCGGACTCGACCTGCTAATGACTAGGAGGACCAGGATTCAGGACTTTGTATCTGACGACAAGGTCAGGTCCATACCTTGCACTACTGAGCAGTTTCAGCTTAACACCATCTCTGACACGGGGGGCTCCCGTTCCCCCAACGAGGCTAATTGCGCCGGTTCCACCCAGAATTCTAGGCGTGATGGCTACAGAGATTTCATCCACTAGACTGTTGCTGACCATGCTCCAGTTCAAAGTCCCTCCCCCCTCGAGTAGCATCCTACGAATTCCAAGCATTCTGACCCGTCTGAGCAGAAAGGTCAGCGATACCTGTGGACCCTTTCCGCAGACAAGCACAGTAACTCCCCTCTCTCTCAGAGCTTCGATTCTCTTCCTCTGCGCCGTAGACGTGACCGCAATTATCGTCGGAACGTCTCTTGCCGTTCTAACCACGTAGGAGGCAAGAGGGGTCCGGGCATGGCTATCTACAATTATCCGATACGGCTTGTATCCTTCGACAAACTTCACCGTAAGCTTCGGGTCGTCCACAAGCAACGTTCTGAGCCCAACCACAATTGCATCGACCGAAGCCCTCAGTCGATGAACCCTCCTCATATCAGCGGCCGAAGACATTCGAGAATCGCCAGTGGGCGTGGCGATCTTTCCATCAAGACTCATTGCCGCATTTAGGATTACATATGGGCGGAAAGCCTGGGCGACTGGCATTACTACCGGTTATGGATCAACAAGTGACAGCTAAAAGCCCCAACTTAGGTTAAGCTCTGGACGCGCCTCAAACTGGTGCAGCCAGCTTGTAGGATGACGACTGATTAATTAGTCTCGGAATCTGGCGCGTCGCCTGCGGGATTCTTTGCGAAGAGAGGGAAATGCAACCATGGGATTCTTCTCGACGATTCCTCGAAGAGTCACGTGGCTCATATTCGCCGGACTCTTCAACAACATCGGCATAGGATATCTCCTGGTATATCTGACCGCTTTCTTCCCCGAGATCGGGGTTAGCCCCGGAGTTGTCGGACTTCTCTTGGGACTCGAGGGGGCAATGCTGTTCTTGTCCATACCCCTTGGTATTCGTTCCGACAGAAGAGGACGAAAAAACATCCTCCTTGTCGGAAGTGCTATCGTGGCGGTCCCTATGATAATGATGGCACTAACCGTAGAGGTCCCACTCCTCATCGTTGCCGCTCTCTTGTTCGGAGTCGCTGAGTCGGCGTTCCTATCGACCTGGAACGCCATGATTGCTGATCAGACAAATCTGGCGAATCGGGACGCGGCCTTTTCCTTGTCTTTCATTGTGTCGACTGGAGGCGTGGCTTTTGGCTTCCTCCTCCCTTTTTTCCTACCCTTAGTGGAGGGGGTTACTGGAATAGGCGCCGTCCCAATCCATCAGGATCTCCTGGTCCTGGTTGGTGTCCTTTCCCTCTTGACACCGCTAATTGTCTACGCTATCTTCAAGAACTATAAGGAGACGGTCAATCCAGGAAAGCTGATCAGAGGCCCAAACTTCCGGCTACTCCTCAAGTTCTCCGGCATAAACGGTGTCATAGGCCTCGGTGCCGGGTTCATCATCCCTCTGATTCCTACATGGCTCTTCCTGAAGTTTCAGCTATCGGACACCGTGATCGGACCCGTCCTTGCCGTTTCCAGCCTTACGATCGCGATGGCCGCAGTGTTGAGTCCTCGAATCTCGGGACGACTCGGAGTGCTTAGAGCAATTCTAACGACCCAAGGGCTGTCCACAGCGTTCATGCTGAGCCTCGCCCTCGTTCCCACTGCAGCCCTAGCTATCAGCCTGTACATCATTCGCGCAGCCCTGATGAACATGGCATCACCTTTGATAGACTCGTACCTGATGGGAATAATGACACAGGAAGAGAGAGGCCTCGCGAGCGCAGTAAACACGGTTATCTGGAGACTGCCAAACAGCGTCAGCACAATAATCGGGGGTGTCATCCTTGCCGCAGGAATATTCGACTTGCCATTCTACCTAGCAACAGCTCTCTACGTGTTCGCCATCGGCTTGTTCTACAGCCAGTTCAAGAACATACATCCAAACAGCTAATCCGAGAATATGAACTGCCCAGTGCTTGGACTTGGGGCGCGCCTAACCGGGGCATTTCGTTATGCATATGGAAGAAACTGTCAAGCTCTCAGACTGCTCTAAACCGATCCTTGCAGAATGGACTACTCCTTATCCCGTAAAGGCTTAAGTCAATTCATTGTATTCGTCCATGTGAAAACTGGGAAGCTATCAGCCCAGCCCAAATGCCGCTTGCCAAGAATCACGAAGGGTGGTGATACAAACATATGAAAAAGGTCATTCCACTGGTCATTATCGCTCTGCTCGCTATTCCAGCCTCGGTGACTTTCGGTAGCACTCGGAACGTAGCAAACATGGTCAAACCGTCTATCGTTCTGGTCCATGGAGCCTGGGCCGATGGCTCAAGCTGGAGCCGAGTAGTCGGCCTCCTACAAGTCCAGGGCTACACTGTCTATGTGCCTCCGAACCCGCTGCGTGGACTTGCCTCAGACTCGGCCTATATCGCAAGCTTCCTTCAGAGCATCACCGGCCCAATAATCTTGGTCGGCCACTCGTATGGGGGCGCTGTCATCACCAATGCTGCTACTGGGAATCCAAACGTGAAAGCGCTGGTATACGTAGACGCCTTCGCGCCTGATGAGGGAGAATCGCTCGCATCTCTCTCCACCGTCCCGCCTCCGCCCGGCCAATCACCATCATGCCTCGCAGGAGACCCAACCAAAGTTCTCAACTTCGTACCGCT
>VBBG01000030.1:9535-30294 GCA_005882905.1 Candidatus Bathyarchaeota archaeon
GAGTACCAGGGTGGAAGACAATTCCATCCTGGTACCTCGTCGGAACCATCGACAATGTCATTCCAGCCTTTGCGCAACTCTTCATGGCCCAACGCATCAACGCCAACATCATCCAGGTCAGAGCATCGCATCTGTCGATGATCTCTCATCCCACCGCGGTCGTCGGTTTGATAGATCAGGCGACACTTTCCATCCAGGGCAGTCTCGATGCAAGCTCACAACAAACCCCCGTACCAGCTACATCCTAGGAATAGCACAACGAACCGGTGCGGGAACGAAGGCTTTCCATCGGCTCTCGCATCTACATCCACTGATGGGGTGCGAGAAGGTTTTTTGGAATGCCGAATTAGGCGTGCTACCTGCTGGAGTTCTGGGGTTTCCTACCTATGTCTTTGGCCTAGGCGGTTGCTGTGACGAGTTTTTTCTCTTCCTTGAGGAAGCTCAATAGTGCGGGGTTGACTTCTTCCGAGTGTGTCCATGCGATGTTGTGTGGTCCATTCTTCACGACGACGAGATGTGCGCCTTGGACGAGTTTGGCGGTTCGTTGTCCGGAGGCAGGGAATGGAACAATCCGGTCGGCATCGCCATGAATTACTAGGGTAGGTACGTTGATGCGAGCTAGGTCTTTTCGGAAGTCTTCGTACCAGGTGGGTACGCAGGCCAGAGTGGCTGCTGGGGATGAGTTTACTGCTACGTTCCAGCTTGCCTGAACCGCTTGTTCGCTGACTCGTGTGCCGAGCAGTTGGTCTGTGTTGTAGAAGTTTTTGAAGAATTCGGTGAAGAACGCGTACCGGTCCGCGACGATGGCTTTCTGGATGCCATCGAAGGCGCTGCGGTCCACTCCTTCAGGGTTGTCCGGGGTCTTCAACAGATACGGCGGTACAGATCCGGCGAAGACTGCCTTGGCTACTCCTTTCGATCCATAGTTGCCTATGTAGCGCGCGACCTCGCCTCCTCCCATAGAGAAACCGACCAGCGAGAAGTCATTTAGACGGAGATGGGAAACTAGCTTGTGCAGGTCCTCGGCGAACGTGTTGTAGTTGTAGCCGGTGTTTGGTTTGCTGGACTGGCCGAAGCCTCTCCGGTCGTAGGTGATGACGCGATATCCAGCATCGAGTAGGACCGGGATCTGCCTCTCCCAGGATGCACCGTTCAGCGGATACCCATGTATCAGAACAACCGGCTTTCCTGCACCATGATCCTCGTAGTAGAGATCAATATTACCAGAATTTTCCTTACCGACATCAACATACGGCATTAAGAATCACTCGGGCAGACTTGATTCATGCTTTAAGATTATGGGTTCTGCGCTTGATCTGTCCCTAGTCGATTCTGGCGCAACCAAGAGAGGTTCCGTAGAAGTCGATGGCAAATGCTGGCTTCGGTATCCAATTATCAACTGTTTTTACTTGGGCGCTTCTAGGGCCTTGACAAGTTCTTTGGCTGTGGCGGCTCCCTCATGCCTCAATCCGTTTACGTAGAACGTTGGGGTCCCGTTCACTCCACTCCGGACTCCGCCATTGAAGTCCTCCTTTATCCTCGACTGGTGCGTGTGTTGGGATAAGTCGTGTTGAAACTTCTGAATGTCCAGTCCGAGCTTCTTAGCAAATCCAAGTGCTACGCCAGGATCTCCAAGTGTGTCTTGGTGTTCGTAGAGAAAGTCGTGCATGTCCCAAAACTTTCCTTGGGCATTGGCCGCCTCAGCGGTCTCCGCAGCATTCAGAGCGTGCTCATGGATTCGGCTCAGGGGAAAGTTTCGGAACACGAATCTCAGTTTCGAGCCTAGCTGTTTCTGTATCTTCTTCACTTCCGGATAGGCTGCCCCGCAGTACGGACACTGGTAGTCGCCATACTCAACCAGCGTAAGCGATGCTGCCAAGGGTCCTTGTATGTGGTCGCGTCCCGGATCGACTGGAACTACGAGCCGAGTAGTCTCCGGTTCCTCTTCTACCGTTTCGAGTCTAGTCTTGCCGGGTGTTCTACGTGGAACAGTTTTTGTTGCCGCCAAGATCTTCGTCTAGCCCTGCACAACTGGCTGGTTTCGATTCAGATTCTCCAGTGCAAGAAGTATGCCGTCAGCTCCTGGGTTGACGCCGTCAGGTGAAAGGTGGCTCCAACGGATTACGCCCTTGTCGTCTATGACAAATAGTGCTCGTGCTGCTTCGCCAATCTTCTCCTTGAAGGCACCATACTTTCTAGAGACTGTTCCTTTGGGTTCAAAGTCAGCTAGGACGGGAAAGTTTAGCTTTCGATCTTTCGAGAATGCGAGGTGGGACCAGATATTGTCAACGGAGATTGCCAAGAGTTCGGCATTATGTTTCTTGAACTCCGGCATTACTTCTGCGTACAATGACAGCTGATCGGTACAGACCGGGCTCCAGTCAGCAGGATAGAATGCGAGTATGACGGGTTGTCCCCGAAAGTCGCTCAATGACACCTTCTGGTCCGGTGTACTGTTCAGCGAAAAGTTGGGAGCTTTCTTGCCCGCCACAAGAATAGATCCGCTCGTTTTCATGCCGCTTACTGACTTTTGTCGATTGTTGCTCAGACGATTTTTCGATGCACGAGTTCGCAGTCGTTTCTTGCTCGATTGGACCATACTAGTTTTCAACTAAACCAAGATTCTCCCATGGGAAATAACACTCTCAAACCAGCTAACGCCATTTAGGGAATAGGTACTTATTTCTTGACTGGGTTTAAATCGACCGGGTCAGGCTGGATTAGTTAGTGTACGACAAGGTTCTCTTGGATTCGGGAAGTACGTCGTAAAGGAAGGGAGTTGTACTGATGGAGAGTCTGCCTGAACAGATGTGATAGATTGGACACTAGTCCTACTGATGCTTATGACTCGTCATCCATTTCTTCTCTTCACGGTTTGGAGTCAGCTTGCACCCTGAAGACCATAGGAAGGTTCTAGCAGTCGATGGTCCGACATGCTGAAACCGTTCTTGCACAGCCTCCAGCATGCGCTCCTCATCCTTTCCGAACTTGTCAAGGTACTTCTGGAAGGAGCCGAACTCCTTCTCTAACTTCAAGAACTCGCCCGCATTATGCACTGTTGCCTGGATCTTTTTCTCGTTCCTCACAATTCCCGCGTCGGACATGAGCTTCTGCACGTCTTTGTCAGAGAATCGTGCTACCTTGCTTATCGAGAAATCGGCGAAGGCTTTCTGGAAGCTAGGCCACTTCTTCTCTATTACCTTCCAGTTGAGGCCTGCAGTGAATAGTGATCTAGTCATCCGTTCGAAGTATTCATCATCGTTCTTAGGCGGTTTAACGTTCCAGCTGGGAGACACAGACAGTGTTTGAGGCATTCTACATATTTATGGACTTTGAAGTCGTGCCTCACTGGCTCCAAGGCTTTTTTACCTGAGGGTCCGCCTAGGCCCTCTCAGGCATGTCCGTAACAAAGTCTCCAAACACAACCGTTTCCCCCAGAGAGGTTCTTAGAAAATACAAGACCATAGCGGTGGTGGGAGCGAGCAAGAACCCTCAGAAAGACGCCAACACTGTTCCTCAGTTCATGAAGGATCACGGCTACAAGATTATTCCGATAAATCCGACAGCAGATGAGATCGTTGGAGAGAAAGCCTATCCAAGCCTCACGGACCTGCCGTCAGATCTAGCAAGCAAGGTAGAACTTGTTGATGTCTTCCGTCCAAGCGAGGAACTCCCACAGGTAGCTCAACAAGTTGTGGATATGCATCGGAAGTATGGAAGACCCCTTGTCTTCTGGGCCCAACTGGGGCTCGAGAACGAGGAAGCTAAACAGATTCTGTTAAAGAATCAGATTCCATACATTATGAACGCCTGCCTAAGGATTGTTCAAAGAACGATATAACCCAGACTCAAATGAGCGGCATCACAGAATTAGATTTTATCTTCACGGTCGATTAGCATCAGCTTGTGAAGAAGGCCTCTCCACCAAACGGTGTATACGTCGTCACCTTCATAGCACTAATGCTCGGCATTAATTCTGTTCTCGGAGGGGGAGCTTGGATCACAAACTCGGTTAGGCAGTCATCATCAGCATTCGCGTTGGTGGGAGTTGTGTCCCTACTCGTTGGCATCCTGGACATTGCCGTTGGAGCTGGTTTCTTTTGGGCGAGGTCGTGGTCGTGGGCTTTGGGAATTCTAGCCGCATTAGTTACTGGCATACTTGGTGCACTAGAAATGAATGTCCAAAGTCAATCACTCTCGGTCGGCACAGGATTTGAACGCAGTAAACATTGCCTGGATAATATTTCCATTAGTAATCGTTTACTACTTAACTACGAACAGTGTCAAGACCTACCTTTTCAGGAAGCCTATCGGTTGTTAGGCTACTGTTAGGCTAGTGAGTCCCGATCAAACCTAGGTCAAGAAATAGCTTTCAACAAGGAACTTCGTGTTTACTAGCAGGCTACGCTCAACACTAAACAGTGACTGATCTCGGGTCGAGCTAGGCTATTCCCATCGTGTTGCCTATGCCGGCAACTATCACCGTGTCTCCAGGCTTGGTCCGAGCTTCGATCGTGTTCTTGACGCGGCGAATAGTCTCGTCTACCGCCAGTCGGACCTGTTGAGTCATCTGCGAGATCGCTTCCTTGTTCGACATCTTCACCACGATGGCGATCATCGGAATACGCCGCTTGGAAGCGCTCTGTTCGATGTGGTACCGGTCTACTCCAGGACCGCCAATTGCCGCGCCGACTCCTTCGGCTACCTCTCCGCTTGCTTCTCCCTCGAACTTGAGAGCGGCATCGACCGTTACAATCAACGACGGTGACTTTTCCTCTATCAGCTTCTCAACCGCGACGCCCGGCTTCCCAACGCTCCCTCCAGGACCCTTGGCTCGGACCAGGAGCAGGTTTCGCCCGTCGACGCCAGTCTCGTACATTATAGTGTCTTGTTCGATCTCCCGGGGTTGAACGCCCTCGGCCATCTTGCTCGCTATGAGAGGTCCGATACCATCACCTATTGGTTGGCCTTTCTCGAAGGCGCTGATCGCGGAGCTGTAGGCCTCCGCTTCCTCCATTATCTGGGGCATGGCCATTTGGAGCTGGTAGAGCGCAAGGATTCCTCCCTGCTTTCTCGCGAGGAGGTAGAAGTGGCGTACGACTCGGTACATCTGGTCGAGTCCGATCGAGATCTCCATCTGATTGGATAGGGTATTGACTTCGGCGTCAGTCGCTCCTGTAGCGATGGTCTTTACCTCAGTTCTCAGATTGTCATCGTAGGTGTCAAGTACATGCTCAAGTTTCCCGACTATTCCGGCCGGGTCCATGTTCACTGGTTGGATAGCGAAGGAGCCTGTCAGGCGATCTATGCGTGTCTCGACGGCCTTTCTGTCTCCCTTGAACCTCAGGGCAGAGTTTAGTACGCTGTTGTGGGCTGTTGTGCGAAGTTTCTCAAGCTTGCCCAGGTTCCTCTTTACGCTTACCAGCATCATACTCATCTGAATGCGCTGACCGTAGAACATTAGGATGAAGAATGATGCAAAGTATGCCAGTTGGATGATGCTGCTCAGATTGCCGCTTAGATCGATGCCGATAAGCGCCATTAATTGATCAATAGCCCTGTGTGAGATATACGCGTTGCTCCGCCAGCAGTCATCTCAAAAAGTGACGGATTATCCGGGTTTATCATCTTATCGCCTTGAAATCGCGGGAATTGGAGACTCTCTGAGAAGTAGCCTTGTAGCTCGTTTGTTTGTCATCCGAATGAACCGGATTTCAACCTCTTCTCTTATCGCATGTTTCGAGAGGGCTGCAAGCACATCTTTCATCTGATTGATCTCTTGGGATCCAATGCCGATTATCACGTCTCCAACTCTCAACCCCGACTCGTAGGCCGGTCCTCGGGCATCTACCTCGACGACCAGGACGCCAGAGTCCGCGGGCAGGTCATACCTCCGTGCCAAGGCTTCGTTGAGTGTTGTCCCGTAGATTCCCAGCCAGGGTCTAACTACCCGGCCCTTCTCAAGCAGTTGTTGCATCACCCATTTGATCGTGTTGACGGGGATCGCGAATCCTACGCCTTGGGCGTATGGGATCATCGCCGTGTTCATTCCGATAACGCTCCCGCTGATATCGGCTAAGGGTCCGCCGCTGTTTCCGGGATTAATGGCCGTGTCTGTCTGGATCAGACCTTCAAAGATGAAGTCAGCTCCTGGCAGCGGTCTTCCTAGGGCGCTTACAACGCCCAGAGACACGGTCGGTGCTCCCTGGAATCCAAGCGTGTTTCCTATAGCGAGTGCGAACTGTCCAACCTTGAGTTTCTCGGAGTCCCCGAGTGAGGCTGCAGGCAGACTCTCAGCTTCTATCCTTACCACGGCTATGTCGGTTGAGGGATCCGATCCGACGACTTCCCCCACGAATGAGCGTCCATCTTTGAGGTGAACCTGAACCCTGGTCGCACCATCGATCACGTGATTGTTGGTAACGACATAGCCCCTAGGATCGATGATGACCCCGGAGCCTTTTCCTTCGATTGGCACGACACCGTATGCAAAGTTGCGGGTTACCCTCACGCTGTCGATGCTGACCACGCTTTCGCTTAGCTTCTCGACTGCTCCAGTTATCTGACCCTCAAGTGATGTTAATGTAGACATTGTCTAAAGCCCCCAGCTCGTCCTTGCAACGGGCTTAATCCTGACATACAGATAATCATCTTCCTCTCGTGATTCTGCTTCCCCGGTAATTTCTACTCCTCTTGGAGCCCATCTGATAGGCGAGTCCACGTCGTCCACTAGAAGGGTTACCCGGCCGTTTTCCGGGATTTCTTTGAATCGTTGGCTGTACTTGAGGTTCCAACCGCTTAGGTAGAAGTAGGATCCGTCGAATTCGAAGAGAACCGGCATTATGTGAGCTTGCATGTCTGAGCAGACAAATGCGAGCCTGCCAAGGCTTCTCTCCATCAAATACCTGAGTTCTTTCTCGCTGAACCCCATGGTCGACGTCTTCCTCGTCCTCTGTGTCATCATGTTTCTCTAACAGACAATTCGACTGGTCATGCTTATATACTTGGTAGTCGCCGTGAACCAAGTAGGTGCCGATTACTTGAGTAAGTTAACCCAAGTTGACCAAGACCTTACGAAGGAGCAGACTGAAGAATGTCTGCTCGTTCACTCTGCGTGGAATGACCTTACCAAGGTTTGGACCCTTCCTGTTATCCACGCTCTGGGCCTCAAACAGCCTGCACGTTTTAACGAGCTGAAACGCAGAATCCACGGCATCAGTGCCACCAGCCTCGCTGAGAGGCTTTCAGAGCTCGATCAGAGGAAGGTGGTGGAGAGGAAGGTCTACCCCGAGACCCCACCTCGGGTCGAGTATGCTCTTACGAAGAAAGGGCTGGAACTACTGGATATGCTTGATAGTCTTGCGAAGTGGGTCATGAAATGGGACAAACCGTCAAACAACTCTGCTCGTACAAGCGATGAAAAGGTCCGACCTATAGCCCGGGCAAAGTAAGACGCTAATTCGATCCGTCGTTCAGACTTTTTTCGGCTGTCCTACCAACTTGAAGAGTTGATGGACTCTAGTAGATTTCTACGTGGTCTTCTTTGAATCCCATCTTGACCAGCTCGTCCTTGATTCTGGTTCGATGGTCGCCTTGGAGCATTATCACACCTTCCTTCGCTGTGCCTCCTGTGGCTAGTCGTCCTTTCAATCTGTGAGCTACCTCGTCAAGCGAACGGCCAGTTTCGGGCAACCCTTGGATAATGGTCATTGGTTTTCCCCATCGTCGCAATTCGACCCTTACAACGAGGTGTGTCTCGCTCTTGTCCAGCTCCTTTAGAGCTGCATCAAAATCGAAATCTTCGCTCAAACTCTCCATCTTTGCTAACGCAGATGATGGATTAGTTCCTTTCGGCCGCTTCTAAAAACTGGTTGAGATACTCAGCCAAGAGTCCTCTGTACTCGTCTTCAGTAATGCCTTCTCTGAGGTTCCCTAGTAGCTTTCGGAAGAAGTCGAACTTTTCCGCGATGCCTGGAGAGACTTGAGCAAGGAATCTCTGGTTGGCCCTATCAGCCTTGTCCCCCTTGTCCTCAACTCGATGTCTTGCCAACTGGGCAACCGCTCTGGCATTATGAACCATGATCGATGTATTGACCCAACTGTCTTTCATTCGGTCCCCTGACTTGACGGATTTGTCCGTCACCATACTCTGTAAGAAGCCGGTCACTCGGTCGAGAACTGGTGCACGTGTGGTACGGAAGACTTGGAAGGCTATGTCGTCCGCGTAGAGGTCTTGAATGTCGTTCAAGAGATCATGGACTATCTTCTGCTGGTAGTCAGAGTGGATGCGTTTCTTCCCTAATCTTTCAACAGCCTGTTCTAGTATCTCAGCGTTATGCGATGGATGGTTCGTCTGTATTCTGTAGATGTGTGACATCTCGTGCACGAGCAGACCTTCGAGCATCTCAGAGCCGACCGCTCCTCCGGAAACAACGATGGTGAAGCTCTTACCCTGGGGCATGGTGTACCCCATGAACGGAAGTTCTGGATCTACTGCAACCTTGACATTGTCTGTAATCTTGAAGCCTGCATTGGTCATCATCTGAATTGCACTGCTTCGGTACTTGTTGACAACTTCCGCAACTTCCTCGCTGGTCTTTCCACTCGTTTGGACGCTGGAAACAATGGCTCTGGGCGGCATTTGCATTATCATAGTCCGATTAGACGGTCGATGCTGAAGGCACCGCCACCGAGGAATGTCAGGGCGAGAGCGGCTAGAAGTAGTGTTATGTCTAGTTCGTAGCCTCCCATGTATTTCTTTTTCAGCTTGGTTATTGCGAACCATGTGGTGGAGAGCATCCAGAGTGCTGACAAGAGCGCGATGATCGTGGTCAGTATTCCGAGGAGCAGCCCTAGGCCGCCAAAGAACTCGACAAACCCTGCAAACGGCACTATTGCCGTAGGCATTCCCATGTTCTTCATCCAGCTTCCCTTTCTCTGCGAGGTCAGTTTCGGATATCCATGTATCATGAACAGGGTTCCTACTGTAAGTCTCAGAAGTATCGAAGCGATGTCCACGTAAGAGCCGAACAGCACTATCGGGTTTCCTCCTTTCCTGATTCCACATTGTAGTTTGTCATTGCACACGTACGCATCTGGTATCTGATATAAGGTTAGTAGTCAACTGCTACTAAGTAGATCAGACGGACCGTATCAAGTAAACCCACGTTAACCTTGCTCAGACCAGCCCAGAACTGGGTCAGAGTTCTACGAAGACTCCCTCGATAGTCGCCTTGACCTTGAAAGTCTTGACCCTCAGAGTAGGAATCATTGAGAAGGAACCATCAAGTAAGTTATACTTCCAGCCATGCCATGGGCACGTTACCTCGTAGTCCCTGACTTCTCCCTCTCCGAGAGGTCCTCCGCGATGGAGGCACGCGTTGGCGATAGCAAAATACTCGTTCTTTATCCTAAAGAGGGCGATAGTCCGGCCTACCATGTTGATGATCTTCGTTCCTCCGTCAGCAATCTCACCGGCTTCCGCGACCTTGAACTCCTGAGGAGAACTGAGGCCCACTGACTCGTTCTCAGTCAAGATATTGTATGCCCTCCTCTCACCTCAATCGGCTGTTCTCTCTTCTGAACCGGTCTACGTTCTTTCGTGTACACCGTAAGCCAGTCCTCTAGAGCCCGAATCTGCTGATTATCCGTGCCGAGCGCAATCAGCTCCTCTTTTGTCAAATGGACTGTTCGGAGCAGTAGCTGTTCGATGTGTGATGCGTGCGATTCGGTAGGCGGCCTCTGCGGGATCTCCGCTAGATATTCGAAGTCTTCTTGGAGGTGTTCTATCTGGAGGATCACGTCGCTGGTGAGAAGTTCGATCTCAATGTCGAGAACGTTGTTGTAGATCCCGAGGAGGACCTCCAGATCCGACTGTGCCGTCTTCAGCTTCTCGATGTGGAGCAGCAAGACTTCTCTCGGGATAGGAGCCTGTTCGCGCACTGCGCTTGTAACATCGATAACGAGAGTGATCAGGAAGGTCGTAAGGAATCCGACCCCAAGCTTAGATCTGAGGCGTTCCTTTGCAAGCCGTTCCACGGGTCCAAGCCTTTTCTTCTCATTGTTGGCCACAACCCGGTCGACAATTAGATATGTGACTGGAAGAGTTACTGCGAGTCCCATCAAGGCTGCGATGAAACTCAGCGTGATATCGTCCGCAGTGATGGGCAAAGGCTCAGCAAGTCGTCTCAACCATCCGTATTTGTGATTTCCAGAATAGCCATCGGAACAAATGGGTCCTAAGCTTTCGTTGGGAAGTATCCAGTATCCTTAGAAAAATCGTTCTTGACTAGGGTTCTGTGATCTTGATCGCTTGGACCGGGCATTGTATCTCGCATGCTCTGCAGAAGATGCAGTCATTCTCCCGCGCCGGATCAGCCTTCCAGGTCGCCAGAGGTGCCTTTCCGCTATCGTTGACTACCCCCTTGTCCATCTTCTCCTGCTCGCCCGGCAACTCCATACGGTCGAAGACGTTGACAGGACATACCGTAATGCAGATTCCGTCGGCGATACAGATGTCAAAATCCACACCAACAGCCGACCCATGGACACCGTACTCCTTGCTAACCCCACTCTTCCACTTTACCTGGTGGTCGATGTGCTTCTCTTTGTTTGGCCACCCGTTCGGGAAGCTCGGATCCTCGATTAGCTTTCTCACTTCTGCCATCGGTCGCGTCTTCTCCTCAGCGGAGAGGCTTGGCATATAAAATCGTTGAATACCGACTCTACACTAATACGCCACAGGGCTTCTCGGATCCACGGTCAATCAGGACTATTGGTGCTTCTTCAAGAATTCGGGACCATAGAACGATGCTCCAGAGCCCAGCTCTTCTTCGATCTGGAGTAGACGGTTGTACTTGCAGGTTCTCTCTCCCCTAGCAGGGGCCCCGGTTTTGATCTGCCCTGTGGCAAGGCCCACTGAGATATCCGCGATCGAAGTGTCTTCCGTCTCTCCTGACCTGTGGCTCATTACGAGTCCATAGCCCGCCTGTCTCGCCTTCTCCACTGCTTCGATAGTCTCTGTCAGCGTGCCTATCTGGTTGACCTTGACGAGCAATGCGTTTGCGGCCCCGAGGCGTATACCCTTCTCGACTCGTTTGATATTTGTGACAAAGAGGTCGTCCCCGACGATCTGGAATCTGGAACCGAGCTTCTTCGTAATTTTTGCGAAGTTGTCAAAATCTTCGTCGTGGAACGGGTCCTCGATCGACTTCACGGGAAAACTCCTTTCTATACCCGCATAGAGTTCGAACAGGTCTTGGCTCCCAATCTGCTTTCCATCAACTAGGTACGTCTTCTTATCCTCATTGTAGAAGCTGTCGGCGGCAGCGTCCACTCCCAACACGACATTCTGGCCGGGCGAATAACCTGCTTCTTCAACCGCATCGCTGATCTGTCCCAACGCTTCCTCAACACTCTCGATGTCCGGTGCGAATCCGCCTTCGTCGCCAACGTTGATCGCGCTCTTCCCATACTTTGCCTCAAGTCTCGCCTTCAAGGCGTGGTAGACTTCTGAGCCGCATCGTAGCGCTTCGTGGAACGTTTTGAACCCTGCGGGAATAACCATGAATTCCTGAAATGATAGATCGTTGCCTGCGTGTTTTCCTCCGTTTATGATGTTCATCATAGGTAGAGGCAGCACAAGTTTTCGTCCATCAGCTATCGTCCGATAGAGCGGGGAATTGGCCGTGTCCGCTGAAGCTCTCGCGAGAGCAATCGAGATTCCAAGAATGGCGTTTGCTCCGAGCTTGCTCTTGTTCTCGGTTCCATCCAGCTCGTTGAGTAGCCGGTCGATCTTGGGTTGGTCCCGTGAGTCCAGGCCCAGAATCTTTGGCGCGATAACTCTGCTGATGTTCTCTAACGCTTTCTGAACGCCCAGACCATTGTAGCGCTGTCTCTCGCCATCCCGTAGCTCTAGCGCCTCAAGATGGCCCTTCGATGCACCAGAGGGTACTGAGAATCGACCAAAGCCGCTCTTCGTGTGTAGGTCGACCTGAACGGTAGGGTTCCCGCGAGAATCAAGAATTTCCCTAGATGCAATCTTCTCGACTCTGAACGCTGAGGCTTCCAAGACTTCCCGACAGTCGGATCGCCGTACTATCGCTTTTTACCAGTTTCTCAACTGCCCCGGATTCAGACTAAGCTGTTGCTTTGCTTGGCCAGTTTCCATGGGCCAATGTCACGTGTTACAACACATGTATTCGCGCGATGGCCCACTTCGTTTCTCATAGGAGCGCTAATCCCTTGAGAACGGCACTGGTTACCACGTTCCATGATACGGTAAACATCTGCTTCGACTCGGTATTGGAGACGATGGGAACCAGCGTTCGTGACGTGGTCCATGGACGCTTGACCAACAGGGGAATCCCACCTTCGGATATCTCGACTCGATTCGACGATATGGTGGAGATCCTATACGAATCCTTTGGTGGCGCTGCCCGTGTCATCGTCTACAAGACAATGGTCGAGCTTTACCAGCAGTATTCGAAGAATGTCGACTTCACGTACCAGGATTCTCTGAAGGATCACATGGCTCTCCTGAGAGAAAGGGTTGTGACAGATCACCTGGTTCCCAAGAGGGTTCAGCGAGATGATAGTAGCCTTTCCAGTGGATTGCTACTCATACAGTCTTCAAAACCAGGGTACAGATATCACTGAACTTGACGGAACTTCCAGAAAAGGCGGGTACGGGCTACATCTAAAGCCCTGAGTTTACTTGGTTTCTAGAGCCTCGGAACACTACTCTGCCCAAAGTTGGATTGTCCATCGACCGTCTCTCTGGAATTACGCGGACTTCTAGCCGGAAATGGTTTTAGACCCAGTCTGTCATGCTCGCCGTTGCGCCGGGATGGCTGAGTGGTTAAAGCGACGGCCTCGAGATCCCATATGGGCACAGTTGGCCAGTGACATGACAGCCGTTGGGCGTCACGCCCTCGTGGGTTCGAATCCCACTCCCGGCGCCTTAGACCCTGTGAGATTTTCATGATTCAAAATGGGCGCAGAATGGACCCCGATTGGAAATCCGGGAGGGGGGTGCCAGGCTGCTCCTTTCGCACGCTTGAGCGGACCCCACACGGCAACTACCGAAAACGGTCGATAAACCCATTCTGCGCGACAAATCGGGAATCTCACCCAGAAACGTTTCAGATGGCAAGAGAACACTTCTAGAATTTAGAAAATAAAAAATTCTCGCGACACAAACCAGCTCCTTGAGGAACCATCCATCGTAAGTGATCCCCCAGAACAAGCCCTGATGCTGGATCTGAACATACGGTCCCCGATGGCGCTATTTTCACGCGGGCTGGACCCTCGATGACGCCACTCGACGCAGCCCATTCTCCGCTAGGATGCGCACAACTCGCCTAGAAAACATGTTATTCGATGAGAGACTCCTCGAGAAATATCGGATTACAGTTGCTCCTCGTGACACGAAGCTTCGGTTGCTTTCTTCATCAGGTCTATCGTCATGCGTTCGTATTCCATCAGCATGCCGACTATGACCTCCAGTCTGACGGTCTTTGACCGAGTAGGCCTTCTTACCCCTTCTTCTTGAGGTGTCTCTCCCAGAACCCCTGCTTCCGCTTCGCGATTCGGCTGGCTGTTTCAACGCCCACGTCCATGTCCGCCTGACTGGCCCCCGGCTCTTGAGCTGGCGTCTTCGGCTCCTCGACGGAGGCCGTGGGTTTCTGGACAGGTTTGTTCTCACTCGACTTGGGAGGCTTGGCCTGCTTCGCCGATTCAACGCTCGGCATCGCATTCTCACCCATCGGTTCTACAGCCGCTTCCTTCTCCTCAACCCCGGCCGCTTCTCCATCTTCCGAGTCCGCCAGTGATATTTCGAACTCGCACTCTGCCTGGCCCTGGGAGATACACTTGGTCTCTCTCGCCTGGACGGTCTTGTCGAGAACCTCTGCAAAGAGTCCAGCCAGAAACCCGCTGGTGAACATGCAGTTCGGCTCCTCAGACTGGCCATTCTCCATCGCCTCGAAACAGTTGCTAATCGCCACACTGGCACTTGCCTTGTCAAAATCTATTTGTCGAATCTTGACTTTGCCCAATCCGAGATTTGTATCCTCGAAGGCCGAGTGAACCAGATTCTCGAGTGCAGCCCTCTGCTCTGGACCAGTCGATGTGATACTGTCTCGGAATATGCTGCCTTCATGGATGCCAATCCCACTTGCCAAGTATGAGAGGAAGGGCGCCGCCTGGTCCGCGACGAGACGTTCCAGAGCGTCCCTCATGACTCTGACCACGTCTCTTCGTAGTATGATCATTTTCTGGCCAAAGAACGATATCTCGCCCTTGTTGTCGTTGAACCGCACCTGGTTTACGGACCCGACGAGCCTCCGCAGGTCCCACGCGTTCGGCCGGTTCTTAGGATTAGTTTGCAGTTGCTGGTACCTCCGCAAGTTCTTTCGTCAAGAGTTCTACCGCCTCGTTCACTTTGTGAGCGAAGGCTGAATCAGGGTTGTCGATTACAAAGACTGATCTGCTCAGGTTGTTTATGACGTCAATCTGAAAGTCGAAAGCCTGGAGGAATCTGGACCTGAAGAGTACCGCCAGCTCCTTGCCGACCTTGACCGCGTCCTTGAGCCTCACCCCTGGGGGTACCATGTTGAGAGTGAGGAAGGTCGGCTTCCCAAACGTCTCTGCTAGGAGCACCATAACGGCCGTTCCGAACAGGTCCTGCTGGTCGACCCGTGATACCAGCACCAGTGCGTCGCAGCATCCCATCGCGAGAACCGTATCATTCTCCACTCCCGGGTGTGTGTCGACTATGATGTAGTCGAGGTTGCACTGTTCGCCAACCTTCTGCAGCGTATCTTGGAACAGGGTCACTTCAAGCCCCGCCTTCAATAGACGTAGCATGTCCTCGACCTTGTTACTCGCGGGACAGAAGTAGAGGCCGCCCTTCAGCTTAGGGAACCTCGGAGTGAGATCTATAATCACATCAGCAGGATTTGCATCTCCGAGAAATATGTCTGTGAGTGTCGCCTTGACCTCGCCTTTCTTGAGACCAAAAAGAACATGAAGCCCTGGTCCGGAGAGATCCAAGTCCATCACGCCGACCCGATGGTGCATCGCGAGGATAGCAGCCAAATTTGCGGTGAGGGTCGTCTTTCCCGTTCCGCCTTTAAACGAGTGAACTGCGATTACCTTAGTCACTGGTCATCCTTATCCTTCTTCAACTGATCCTTCACCGACTGGAAAAAGTCCTGGTTCTCGATCCTGCCAGCCTCCGACCTGACGGCTTCCAGATCGATCTTCAGCCGTGCGTGTGTCACTCTGTGCCTTCTGAACGCGAAGAAGCCTCCCGCAACCAGCGTTGCAATGATTGCGGCGAGGATCCCGAAGTAGTAGAGTGGAAGGGAGAGTACGCCCCCTTGCGACGAAGTGGCTTGTATCGTTTCATCGCGTGTGTAGGAGGCTGATTGTCCACTATTGTCGGTCACTGTGACGGTGATGGTGAACGTCTTTGAGCTTGCTGCTCCCGTAAGGGTGTAGCTGTGGCTGTCGGTGGTCCCTGACACGCTGTCGATTGACCCGTCACCCCAGTCGACGATCGTGCCGCTAATCGTTCCGTCAGGGTCAGAGGCTGTTATGGTTACCGTGACTGGCTGTCCGGTAGCCTGGCTCGTTGTAGAGGTTGAGAAAGTCACGGTGGGCTGTCGGTCAATGATCGTGATCTGATTCGAGAACGGTGCTGTGGAAGCGCTGTTGTCCGTAACGGTTAGGGTCACATTGAATATTCCAGCTAAGTTGTACATGTGGCTCGGGTTCGACCCGGACCCGAGTGTCCCGTCTCCGAAGGCCCACGAGTAGGTCACGATCGTTCCGTCAGGATCGTAGCTCGCCGTGCCGTCGAAGCTTATCGATACACCGGTGAGAGCAGTCGAGGGCGAGTACGTGAAACTGGCGACCGGGAGATTGTCTTGGATTGTTATCGCCCTCGTCGCGGAGCCGCTGTTTGGCGGCGTGGCAGAGTCTCCGACTCTCAACTCGAGAGACCATAATCCGCCAGGGTCGGTGGCCTGGCGTGAATATGTGCCTACCCAGAGATTAAGGCCTGAGTCGAAGATTACTGGGACAGTATCGTTGACAGGGGGTGAGCCGCTGAAGACCAGGTATGAAAAGACGCTTCCCCCCGACTGGAGGCGTGTCCCGTCAGGGTACGATATTGTCGCGTTGAACTTGACGGGTTGGCCTATCGGAACATAGGTCGTGGCGCTCATGCTGATCGTGAAGGTTGCGCTTACGAGCTGTGCTGTGCTGTTTCGAGAGGCGAGGGGACCCGAGTTTCCATAGGAGTCAGCGTATCCACCGCGGGCGAGGGACGTTGTCCAGGTCCCGGTTTGGTTATAGGGGGTTGTCTTGTAAGTGGCGTTGAATGTCTGACTTGCGCTTGAGTATGTTGTAGTCAAAGTCAGGTTCATGCCATCGGGTCTGGCTAGTGTCAGCAGAGCCACTCCGTTTGAAGCGATGGTTCCATCTGGATAAACAGGCTGGAACGAGAAGCTCATCGTCTCGGTTCTTTGATAGATGCTCTTCGCAGAGCCAAGCGTGGAGATAGACATCACGGCGGGCCGCACATTGAAGCCCTGGATATCAGCTGGAGTCTTGATTGTGCTAGTACCGTTAATTGTTAGCACGTATCCGTTGTTGTCGATCGTCGCGTTCCTCGGAATCTTCCAGTTGGCAACCACTACTCCTGTTCCCGATGCTGCCAGCGTCTGGGTGAAGACGGTTGTAGATGTCGTATATGTTGCGATCTTCACGTTGACCTGCTCTGATGGACCATAACCGGTCGCATGAATGTTGACGGTTTGTGTTCTCTGATACTCCGTGTTGTCCGTCAGGATGATGAGAAAGTAGGTTGCGGCAACGGGGTTCGAGGCTAGGAGGGGTCTAACTTGGTCGGCCCAGGTGACATATTGGCCCACCAGTGAGTTAGGGCCTGGGAAAGACGAGGTTGGATAGTAGAAGGGAGGTAGCGTGAACTGTGTCTGGCCTGGAAGTGTGGTATAGTTCTGGAGGACAGACTGATGAGTGATCGAGGCCGGATCTCGCACGGAGAATCTGAACTGGTAGAGTGTGTTTCCTGTCGCCCCTGAAACTGAGAATACGAGCGTGATCGTGGAGCCCTCTTGGGTAAGGAACGGTATGGTCCCCAGGCTGTACGTTACAGCATGTGCTCTCGGAACGAGATTTGTCAATAGGGACGGGGCGAGAAGCGCAAGAGCGATGAGAAGAACATAGCGTGTCGCTCTCTTGTATCGCACGACGTGCCTCCCCGTAGCCAGAACTGTGAACCACGACACTCTCGCATTGGACTAAAGTGTCGCGTAACTCGAAGTCTAACAGTGAGGTATCCAGTCGCGTCGGTGATTTCAGACTTGGGCATCACATGTGTTCATCATGTGGCTCCTGTTCGTTTGCGGGTTTCGACGACAAATTTCCATGGGAGAAACCAATAAGAAGTCGAAGACCCGGTCCATCGACGATGATTCATGTCAAAGCTGACTGAAAGCGCAAGAAAGATGCTCGAAGGCAAGAACTTCGTATACTTAGCCACCGTCAATCCTGACGGAACGCCACAGGTCACTCCTACATGGGTGGACACTGATGGCCACTTCGTTCTCATCAACACCGCGGTTGGTCGTGTTAAGCACCGCAATGTGAAGAAGAATCCCCACGTTGCCCTTGCAATAACCGACCAGACGAATCCCTACAACCTGGTTCTGATACGAGGCAAGGTTGTGGAACATGTGACTGGCCAGGTCGCGGAGGAGCATATTGACAAGATGGCGAAGAAGTACAGGGGCCTTGACAAGTACCCGAACCGGAGCCCAGGCGAGCAGCGGGTCTTGATCAAGATTGAACCTGTAAAAGTTATCACCCGATAGCGAGCCAGACCCAATCTTCCCAGGTCAATTTGCAATAATCCTAGCGACGAGAATGGACCGATACCAGCCTACTCGTCTTCGTCTAGTTCTTTCTTCGACGATTGCTTGTTTGGAAGAGGAGGGGGTTCTCCACCTGTCGGTTTGAAGCTTTCAGAGATCAGCGTCTGGAATCCTTCCAGCGCACTGTCGATGACTCCCTTCAGTTCTTCTCCTGCTGAAATGTCTCGGCTCACTGCGCCGCGCTGGTTGACGATCCGTGACTTTTTGAGGACCTTTGCCATGTCCGCCTCTGCCAGTCCGCAGAGCTTCATGAGGCTGATGAGGTAGAACGAGGTCTTCCCGTCGAGTGACTCTTTCGATGCGCCGATCATTTTGGCGAGTTCACCTCTGTAGATGCGGCCCTGTTTCAGAATGGCTTTACTGACTAGGTCCTCTAGGACCTGCGGTGGGACTCTGACCAGTATGGCCATTTTCTATCGACGCCTCATGGGTCTGGACAGTGCGACTGGACCTTTTTGGACCGTGAGAGCAGAGTAGAAAAGAGGATTGTATTAGCCTGATCTTACCCGAATCTTAAGCCCTGAAACATACGCTCTGATTGTTTCGGAGGATGGAGTTATTAGTTTCATTTGTCCCTTAGAATCTGGGGGCTCGTCCCCCGGTAGGCTCATCAATACTGCCCAAGCTCGAAACGGCGTGCTCCTTGGAGTCGTTCCGGAGATTCATGATCACGAGCACCTGCCGCTCGTTTATCCCGAACGATTATCAGTTGGACATGTCGGTCTTTCCAGAGAGGGCTAGGGATCTAGGAACCATGTATGTGGAAGCGGAGGATAAGGAGACGTTGGGCCGGGTCAACGAGATCAGCTTTGTCAGAGTCAACTATGTTCTGGGAATAATCTACAATTCGAAGAGTGGGCATACGCAGCTAAAGTGGCGGCACGTCCGCGGGGACCAGGGTCGTCTATCGGGTGAGGCGAGCACGAACACGATGGTGAACCTTTACGAGGCGGGCGCATTGGACAGGTCGTTTATCCGAACAATCGCTCCACGAATCCAGTGAGAACGCTCTAGAAATCCCGAGATCTCCTTACTTGGCTGGCGACCAGTTTCACCCTGGCCCAGTATCGTGCCGACGTTAAATCTCCGACATCCAACCAAAACCTGGGCAGGATGGCATAAGAGATCCAAGGCCTCTTTCCGTGACCGTCCGGCTCAACAGCCACAAAACAAGCCCAGATCTCAGATCCGAGCATGCGATCTGACCTCGCGCACTTTTCACGCTGACCTGCACGTTGACCTCCACGATCTCCAATACGCCTGACTCGGCGAATCTTCGCGACAAACCGGAATCCAAGCCCAGACCGGGTTCAACTGGCGGGACCCTATCCAGAAAATCTCAAAAACGTTGATCCTCGCGACTCAAGAGCGGTTTTCCAAGCAAGGCCAGCGGCAGGAGGCATCTGTTTCACTCCGAATTCTGAGAATCGTCCAGTTTGGGAACTCCGAGCTTGGAACAGAAATCTCGGCCGCGAGCCGATGATCGGATCTCCGGCACGGATGGTTAGACATGCTTTATCACTTGTAGACCAGCTTCAATTTACCGGGAGTCTGAGCCAATATTGCCGACGCTCTTCTCGACCGGGATAGAAGCTCTCGACAAGGTTCTCCCCAAGGGGATCCCGAGGAACAGCATGATGATCCTCGCCGGAGAACTCGGCACAGGCAAGTCTGTGCTGATGAGCCAGCTTCTCTATGGCGTGCTGAAGAGGCGGAAGGAGCCGTGTATCTACATGACCTTCGAGGGGCCGCCACTCGCCGTCGAACAGGATATGGAGTCTTTCGGCTGGGACATCGCGCCTTTTCTCGAATCCGGCCAGCTGCGGTTCATAGATTGTTTCTCGTTCAGAATGGAGCCCGTCGAGGTTCCTTCCTACGTTCACTATGTGAAGGATCCACGAGATCTTCACTCGGTAACGAGTGCTCTCTTCAACATGATGGAAGAGATGAAGATGTCTGGCCGAGGAGCCGTCTTCGTCGACTCTCTAACAGAAATGTTCACCCTCGTCCAGGAGGAGCGTCCCCTCGTATTCCACATGCTCGACGGTGTGAAATCATGGAGGGCGAAGGGGCCCAAAGAGAAGCTTGTTCCATTCTTCTGCTCCCACCACACACCGCTGCGCGCCTACGTGGAGCTTGATGATCTTCTCTTCTACGTGGTTGACGGGATACTCGACGTCAGGTTCAATCCGGGCTTCGCGGAGCGAGGACTCTTGGTCAAACAGTTCAGGGTCCGCAGGATGAAAGGCGCTCCCCACGAGACCTACTGGGTCACCTTCTCGGTTACCTCGAGAGGCGTGACCGAGGTAGAGTTGCCCGTACCTGTCCTATCGACCGAGAGGTCGCGTACCAGCAGGAAGAAGTAGCCCATTCCACACCGGCCTCAACGGAAGGGCTGTGGCCGTTAATCACGGAAGCCATAACGAACATCAGGCCTACGGCGGCCATCCCGCTGTCCACACGGGCCCTCCTCGCATCAAAGTTCCCTACTCAAAGAACCCCGTGTTCGTAGCCGAAGGCTACAAGCCGCCCGTGGTGGCGGGTCGAAGCTTCGAATACGAGACAACTCCAGAGAACGCGGAATACTGGCAGACACTTAGCCTCGCCTATCGTCAGTATTTGAAGAAGGAGGCAGATACGCGAATGATAGACCTACGGCTTCTACTAGACGAGAGGCGGAGCGGAGCCTTCCGGTGTGTAGGATGCGGCAAACCGATGGTCATGCGAGAGCTGTTCGCCAATGGCGACCGGGTCTACCAGTGCCTCAACGGCGACTGCGTAAAGAGGATCATCCGG
>VBBG01000006.1 GCA_005882905.1 Candidatus Bathyarchaeota archaeon
AAGGCCTGACCGGAGTTCTCCGGGAGTACCGAGGCAAAGGGATAGCCATGGCATTGAAGCTGCAAGTCTTGGATTTCGCCCGGACAAATGGCTTCGACAACATCCGAACCTTCAACGCATCAACCAACGAGGGCATCCTCGCAATCAACAGGAAACTAGGGTTCAAACGAGACTCGGCCTGGATCACTTTCGAGAAAAACCTAGCATAGGAGTATCCACGAAAAACGACGAGACGACTACCGGTTCTGAGACTGAAGGGCTCACCATACGAGATAGGTTTCAACCACGGGAGAGCTGCCCAGGAGAAGATTCGGCATAATCTACAGATCTACTTCCGCCGGTTCAAAAACGAGACGCAATTGTCAAACGAAGAGGCCCTCGCGCACGCCCAGAACTATCTCCAGGTAATCAGACGGGTCAGCCCGGGATACGCTCGCGCAATGGAGGGAGTTGCGTTGGGCTCAAAGACAAAGCTTCTCCAGATTGCCGCATTAAATGTCCGCTACGAGCTAATGTATAGCCAGTTCGCAAAGATCGGTTTGAAGCCCCGCCCCCTTCCAGGCGGTTGCACAGCGTTCGGGGCAATGCCTGAAGCAACCGACAATCGTCACGTGCTTCTCGCACAGAACTGGGACTGGATCCCACAAGTGGAGGGATTGTTTCTCAAGATTCGGCCCGAGACTGGTCCTCAGGTGCTCTGCTTCACAGAGGCGGGCGTCGTCGGGGGAAAGATTGGGATGAATTCTGAAGGGATAGGACTCGCAATCAACGGACTAGTGTCAAATAGGGACAACTGGGAGAGACTCAGAAAGCCGTTCCATGTTAGGTGCTGGGAGATTCTCAACTCGAAGACTCTCAGACAGACTGTAGGAAAGATTGCAGGTGGCGAAAGGTCTTGCTCAGCCAACTTTCTCGTCGGGCAACAGAACAAACTCGGGTCCGGCAAGCTTGTTGATGTGGAATCCGCTCCTCAGTCTACACTGACCCTCTCCCCAGAGAATGGAGTGGTAACACATACGAATCATTTCTCTAATCCTGGCAAGCTTGGGGTGAAGCAGGTACTGGATGAGGAGCGAAGGTCAACACTTCACCGCTACCGGAGGATAAACCAGCTTCTCACGCCCATTAGGGGCGGAAAGGAGAAGCTGAACATGACAAAGGCTGAGGCAATTCTGAAGGACCATGAGGGCAAACCTGAGTCGGTGTGTCGCCACGCGAATCCCGCTTTTCCAGAGGATGAGCGATACCAGACGGTCGTCTCAGTGATAATGGATCTCTACACTGGCCAGCTCAAGGCGACCATGGGCTCGCCATGCGAGAATTCTTACCAGACCCTTCGTCTCTGAAGACGACCCTGGATCAGTGGTCGTCCGTGACTAGATGCGCGACAACGGAAGCGAGAACAAGACTGGCTCAAAATTCAGAACCAGATAGAGCCTGACCTTCTCGCTGTAGGCCTTTGGCTGTGAAGCAGCAGCAGATTGTCGATTTTAAAAAAGGGGAAAGATTGGTTTAGCCTATTCGTCGCCTTGGTCGTCGTCCTGTTCCTGCTCTGACACCAGCTGGCCTCTAATCTCGCCGCCGGGATGAGCCGTTGTGTGAACATTCACATAGGCGTTTCCAGATTGCAGGGCATGGACGAAGTCAGTCCAGTTGCCTATTCCCGCTCCTTGATTCGGCGTTAGATTTGACGGTCCCCGAATACCGTCGGCTAGAGTGCTGCAACCATTTATGCTCGAGAATGGGCTCGACGGTGAGCTGAAGAAGGGTACCACCACTGGGCCATTTGTGCCGGAAGCCCCGACGTGAATGTGAGAGGCTATGACGTTGGCAATGTTGCAGACCACTACACGAAATTCGATGGCAGAGCTAGTGCCGTTCTGGAAAAGGCGGACTTCAGCAAACCCGAACGCTGTAGTGTTGACGGAAGGTACTTGCTGGTCCCCAGTTAGACGAATATGAAACTCGGCAAGAGTCTCATGCCCGATCTCGTGGTCTGTTTGGTCATGGGCCCCGTTTAGTCCCTGGTCACCTTGGTCATCAGCCGCGGCGATGTGCGGTAGTGCCGCCAGCATTCCGAGAGTCGCGAGAAGCAGCAACGGAAGGATTTTTTTCACAATCAGGACCCTCGCATTCACTCGGCTCGTTGGCATAGAATTTAGGCTTTTCCATGCTCTCTATTTCAAGCAGTCTCCGAGCAAGCATAGCAGTCGCAAGATATCTGAACCGGTCCAAATAAAAGACCTGTCCGAACATGAAGTCTGGAAAAAAAAGTGCTCGTGTGAAAGGCTTCTCCCGTGAATTGCTTCAGCCAAGCACAGTATTTCGAACGGTACCTTTTGTTCCGCTGTTCCAGATGTCTGCTGTCATTTTTAAAGAGATAGGAATCTCTACGTCAGATTCTCCCGACACGAGCACGTCTACCTTGTGGTCGTGTCGACCAAGTCGTTTCCCGATGACGACCTGTCTTTTGCACCGATAGCCTCCATTGTCCAGAGCGGGGAGGATCATTCCTTCGAGGACCCCACCGGTTCGAGTGTCCCTCGGCATAGGTCGTTCGGTTTTCATGAGACCATTGATACTCATAGAGTTTCAGGGCGATTATCGATGTCTGTAGAACAAGATTGGTCAGACTATTTTGGGGGTCACTAGGGCTTATTAGTCCAACATTGAGCGAACTATTGCAGGGTAGCCAAATCGGTGCTTCAAGCATCTGAAGAGACACTACTCTCTGTAGATTCTGGCAAGCAACACCCTTCACCTTTTGTTAAATGGGCTGGTGGAAAGGCTAGCCTTCTTCCCGATCTTCTTCGACATGTACCTTCTCATCTCTCCAACTACTACGAGCCTTTTCTGGGAGGGGGAGCACTTTTCTTTGCAATCTGCGCGAGAAACACCGACTTCAACGCCCACTTATCCGACATCAACAATGAACTCATGAACACATACGGAGTAGTCAAGAGCAAGCCCGACGAGCTAATTCAGCTACTCTCCAAATTCGAGCACGAGTATTATCGCTCGAAGCGCATGAGCAATTACTTCTACGAGAAGAGAGCTTGGCGGCCTTCAAACTCTATTGAATCCGCTGCACGACTCATCTTCCTCAACAAGACATGCTACAACGGACTCTACCGAGTAAATTCTCGTGGAGAATTCAACGTTCCATTCGGCCGATACAAGAAACCGAGGATACTAAATGCTGAAAACATTCGAGCCGTTAGTAGGGCACTCCGAGATACAAACGCTGAACTCTGCTCTGCAGACTATAGAACTTCTCTATCGATTTGCGGCAAGGACGATTTCGTCTATCTCGACCCACCATATCAACCACAGAGCAAGACTTCGTCCTTCACTGACTACACGCCAGGCGGATTCTCCGAACGAGACCAACATGAACTCGCCCAGGAATTTGAGAAACTCGTCGATCGAGGTTGCACGGTCCTGTTATCAAACTCAGAGACCCCTCTAACCAGCCGCCTCTACAAAGGATTCGAGGTGCGAAGCGTAACAGTGAACCGGCCGATTAACAGCGTAGGGTCTGGGAGAACTGGCTATAGGGAACTGGTCGTTCTCGGAAATCCGGAGTAAAACACGCCTCTGCAAAGAAACGCAGTAAACCATTCCAACGTTTTTATCGTTCATTCTCAACCGTGACGCTTCATCTTGTACGCAGTGGAAACCATCAGTCTCTCGAAGAAGTATGGGAAGACGGATGCTCTTAGAGAGCTGAACTTCACAGTCGATGAAGGTGAGATAATGGTAATTCTTGGCCCTAACGGCTCCGGAAAGACCACCCTTCTCATGATACTCTGCACCATTCTCAAGCCAACATCCGGAACAGCGAAAGTAATGGGCATTGATGTCGTCCAAGAGGGCACCAAGGTTCGGGAGACGATGGGAATCGCTTTCCAGGAAGCTCGGGGATTCTGGCGCCACAAACCATCATCCATCTTGAAGTTTCACGCCTCGATGTTTGACATCGATCCCGCAAAGCGTGGGGATCTGATTGAGCAGACGATGAAGGAGTTGGAGTTGTGGGAGTCGCGGGACAAGATGTTCATGCACCTGTCGGGTGGCCAGGCGAAGAGGTTGGAGACTGCGAAGGTGTTGGTTCAGAGGCCGAAGCTTGCTATCTTCGATGAGCCGACAAGTCAGGTGGATTTGAGGGGAAAGAGGAAGATCTGGGACAAGATTCGG
>VBBG01000007.1 GCA_005882905.1 Candidatus Bathyarchaeota archaeon
GCGGATATTATTCCAGCTCTAGCCTAGGCCCCAGCCAGCCTTGAACGTTGGGGTAATCTTGATGAATGGAGCCTCGCCCTCTTTCCAGGGATCTCGTTTGACCCAGTCTAGCCTTGAATAGAACAGCTTGTAGAGCCGCTGGTACTCCTTTCCCTTCTCGATGATCTCCACCGGCCCGCTGATTAGGATAAGCTTCCTCGTGACGCCTGAGTCTACCAGAATCGCCGCTTGAGGGTTCTCTCTGAGGTTCTTCAGTTTCCGAGTCCGGTAGTCTGTAACAATATACGCACGGTTATCGTCCCACACGTACGAAACAGGTACCAGGTGCGGCTCCCCAGTCCGCGAAGCCGTCCCAAACCTGCACATCTCGTTACTCTTCAGGAAATCGATCTCTGCGGGAGAGAGCTTCACATCAGTAGGGGACTTGGACTTGGTCGCCAATCCAAGCTCACGCCGACTCGACTATCTGGGAGCGCCTGAATGCGTACCAGCTGACAACGAGTAGTGCTGCCAGGTAGACTATTGCTACAGCGAGGGCTCTCAAAGCTACAGTTGCAACGGTGTCTGAACTGGCCGTGAATATCTCTCCTTCTCTCCCGCCGGGACCGAACCTGACTCCACAAAAGTTTAGCACCGCACTGGGGTTCAAGACGAGTTGTATAAGCAGGTATCCTAGGTTATCTGTTCCTGTTGCGAAGTTGGTTCCCGAGCGGGGGAATGTCTCGCAACTCCCCGTGCTTCCGTTGGCGCCTCCCCCGGGAGCGTAAAACAGAACGGAGGTCTGACCGTAGACCGAGCTCAAGATGGTCCCCACTATAGTGACACCGATGAAGACCCCGAAAGACCCGAGCGCAGCTACAAGTGAACTCTTTGAGAGCGTACCGAGAAGGATGACCATTGAGGCCCAGACCATTGTGGCGAGGGTCAGGCCGAATAGTCCGAGAGGTGCTAACAGCAGATTGTTCTGGGATCCCTCTATTACGACCGAGCCAACTATGACGTATACAGTAAGGAAGGCGTAAATGGCTATCAGTGTCAGGAAGGAGGCTACTATCTTTCCAAGGAAGACAGTGTTCTTCGACACGGGTTTGGTCAACAGGGGTGTTATGCTTCCTGTCTCGAATTCGCCTGATATCGTGTTCATTGTTGTGGCGACGGCGATAAGAAAGATGAATATTCCACTGAACGTGTTGAAGAAGCCGGAGACAGCGTCCGGGTTAGGGGCTAAGGTCACTCCGTTGAGGTAGCCGAGTAGAGGAGGCAGCGCCAGTGACAGGGTTACGATTACGAATACGAGTATGAACAGTCCGATGATCTTCTTCTTCCGGAGGTTCCAGAGAAACTCGTAATATAGAACTGCAAGGAATCCGGTTAGCCAAGTCGTTTTTTGCTGGTCTCTCAGTCTACTCAGCCTCCTTGCCCACGAGGCTCATGAAAGCATCTTCCAGCCCTCCCCCTTCCTCCTGCATCCTCAGGATCACTCCACCCGCCGCCGAGACCGCGCGTGAAATCTCGGCTCTCACATCGTCCTTCGTCTTCAAGTGCAGAGTGTATGTGTTATCGTTTGTGTTCACGGTTGCGAACGATAGTGCTTTCAGTGCATGGAGGATACTGTCACTTGCTTTCTGGACTTCCAAGACCAGCCTCCGGCTCGGGCCGGCCTTCGAAGCGACCTCATCCAGCGTTCCGGTGAAGAGCATGTTTCCGTTGTTTATTATCGATACGTGGTCGCAGATCTGTTGGACCTCGGCGAGGAGGTGCGATGAGAAGAAAACGGTCTGGCCGCCCTTCACAATTTCCTTCACCATGTCCCTGACCTCTACCATGCCGACAGGGTCTAGACCTATGCTAGGTTCGTCCAGGATCACTAGTTCAGGGTCGTTGAGTAGTGCTTGTGCAATTCCAATGCGCTGTTGCATTCCCTTGCTGTACTTGCCGATCCGGTCTCGTCCCCTCCCTTCCAGCCCAACCATCTTCAAGAGTTCAGGAATCCTCTTTCTTCTTGTTTCCTTGGGAATATTGTACATGCGCCCATATACGTCCAGAAGCTCCTCTCCCGTCAGGTGTTTGGGAAACTTGGGGAGCTCCGGCATGTAGCCGATTCTCTCGCGAATCCTCGGCTTGTCTCCAGCAGCATTCATACCGAGAATCTTCAGAGATCCGGAGTCGGGCCTCAGCAGTCCTACCAGCATCTTTATCGTCGTGGTCTTGCCCGCACCGTTGGGACCCAGAAATCCGTGAATCTGCTTCGCTTCAACTGTCAAGTTGAGATGGTTAACAGCGATCCTAGTCCCGTAGGATTTCGTTAGATTCTCAGTCTGAATCACGTGAGTATCCATGCCACTCTTCCCCTGAGAACGGGGTGCGGATAAACAAGAGAGTTATACTTTTTCCTAGCTCAGGATCGGGAAATTGCTCCTAGGTCTATTACGCGGACAAGAAATCCTTCGGAGGAGACTGAGATTGGTAATCAGCTCGGCCAATTAGGAATGGCTGATCTTCCGCAACAATCTTGCTTGGCCCCTCACTGGGTTTTTGGATAATTTGCAGCACACGTGGCTAGGGTCCCAACCAAGCAAACTCGACTAGATACTGGCTCATTATGGGCGCGCGCTCGTCGCGAGAATCAGCCATGGATGGATATACGCCTATACCCTGGGGCATCAAGTTGCACAACCCGATAGCCTATCCATCGGAAGCTTCATCAAGTGTCAAACCTCACCGCTCGGCTGTCCAACGGAACAACTGTTCGAAATGATTGTAACGATGTTGGTTTTGGCCTTAGCGCTTTCGAATCCTGTTGCCGCTACTCAAACCGCTGGACATGTGGACGTGAATCGGGCTTTCAACTATGTCGTAGTCATAGTAATGGAGAACCATGGGCTCAGGGACGTAATCAACGTATCCTCTGCGCCCTTCATGAATCAGTTGGCCTCTTCTTACGGCCTTGCTGTCAACTACACTGCGATTGATCACCCTAGTCTGCCCAACTACCTCGGATTAATCTCAGGCCAAGACTTCTCCTCATGGAGTAGCTCAGACTGTAGCCCTCGCGCGGGATGTAGCGCCGGATCAGCTCCCAACCTAGTGGACAGCCTGGAAAACAGGGGATTGACCTGGAAGGCGTACATGGAAGACTACCCCTCCACCTGTGGGTCACACTGCTCTCCAGGAGACTGCTTCGTAGGTGATAATGGAGCGGGCGTATACGCTGCTCGGCACGATCCATTTGTCTACTTCGACGACATTGCCAATAGCACCGCGAGATGTTCTAGAATCGTCCCCGCCAATTCAGGCACTAGCGGCAGTCCAGATGACCTCTTCTTATCTGACCTCTCATCACCATCAACAGCATCAAATTTCATGTGGCTTACTCCTAACAGTTGCAACGACACGCACGGGTTCACCTATCACAACGGTACAGTCCTATGCACCGATTCTATCTCCATCGGAGACAATTATCTTTCACGACTAGTCCCCAAAATCCTTGCCAGCGAACTCTTCACGCACCAGAAGGCTGCCCTCTTCATCACTTTTGATGAAGGTGAAACTCGCTATCCGAATGATTATGTTTACTCGGTCTGGGCCGGGCCTGTCGCAAAGACGGGTTTCGTATCATCCAGCCACTTCAGCCACTATTCAGTATTGAGCACTCTCGAGAGAGTGTGGCATCTGCAGCCACTCACAAGTAATGATGCAAACGCTTCTCCAATGACGGAATTCTTTGTCGCGCATCACCATGGAGACAAGGGACACCTCGAATTGGGAGACGAGCGCAACGATCCCTCGAATGGAGAGAATGCTTTCGGTGATCGGGACAAATGGTCCGAAGACGATTCGTAGTAAAGATAACCTCCAGATATCCCTAACTCAACAGATTCTCATTCAGACGCAACTAGGACCACGCCGCACGGAAGAATGTGGGCAAGGTAGGATCAGTTGGACTCTGATATCTCAATGGCATCTTGTTAGTCAGCATGAGTTTGGCAGGCCACCTCAAGACGAAGCTAGGATTGACTCAAACGTAAATACTCGGAATGTTCGGCCCGGCACAACCGACCGTTGACCCAAAGAAGGGTTAGTGCCCTCAGAGTCTACTGCGCGAGGTATTTCTACTGAGCAAATCCTCTTCTCCCAACGCCCGATGGATAGGAATTTTCGTATTACTCCTAATAGTCTGTCTGGGCGAGCTCACGGCTCTCGTTCTGGAATACCAGAACAACGTCTACCTCAGACAGTACGTCTCCGACAATCTAGCGACGACGATCGCGGCCGCAACTGGCCTCCTCATACTCGCTATAGGAGCTGGCTACCTTGCATCAAGAAAGCATGGTGCAAGGGCACCCGGCCCGCGTGTCCCTACCTTCGCCAGAATCGCCTCCTTTGTGGGCAGAAGGCACAGAATCATAGTGATCTTCTGGGTCCTTCTCCTAGTCGTAAGTTTTCCACTATTCCAGCAACTCTCCCAAGTCATCACGTCAACCACCAGTGGTGGCCAGTCGACCACTTCCCAATCGGCACAGGCTCAAGCCCTCATGGCTCAAGAGTTTCCCCATCCACAAGCCAACACAAGCACCATAATTCTCCTTCAAGGCAACGATGTAACCAAGAACGCGACCAAACGATTCACGATTGACCTAGAAGAACGCCTTCTCGCGCCGGGTGTCCTTAACGGCGTCGAGAATGTCACCACAGTCTATAGTCTTGAGAGAACACTTCTCTTGGTATACTTTCTCCAAACTGGCGATTCCTACTCCATGGCACAATTGCACGCCAATCAGACGTTATGGGCATTTACCCTCTCCACGTATCCGTTACAGATTCCCTCTGAGATTCTCCGGAATTTCATAAGCCCAAGCAAGGACGCGATGATCATCCTGGTCGACTTCTCGAAGTCCCCTGGCTCGTTCGGCTCTGCGGACACTGACCCGATCCTGAAGAACGTGATTACGATCAGGGACATCATTTCTCAGCTGAAAGCGAGTGACGGTGGGCCAACACAAACCTACGTTACAGGTGATCTGGCCACGACGGCCGACTCTTCTCTCGGAAGCCACGCGGATCTCAGCCTCATAGAACCCGTAACCATAGGTGCGATACTGGTCCTAGTGGGACT
>VBBG01000008.1:0-636 GCA_005882905.1 Candidatus Bathyarchaeota archaeon
GAATAGAGAGCGAGAAGAACTCGCACTCTTCGCTTATGGCGGATCCACAACGCAGATCGCAATACGGTACTTTCTACGAGGCAGCATCATGACAACGGTCGGACTAGCGCCGTTGGCAATCTTGCTTCTCACAGCTAGCCTTTCCATCTCACCCGGTTTCATCATTCTCATCACAATTGTTCTCATAGGCGGATTAGCCTACGCAACCCCCGCCCTCAGACGGATTCGCTCCTCGAACTTCGTGGAACACTACAAGGGATGATCTCATGAACCCTCTGATAGAATGCAGATCGGTCGCTGTAGAATACCCCACAATGGACGGAGCTCTGAAGCTCTACGGCGACGGATTATCTCTGATAATCGACCAGGGGGCATTCGTTTCGGTGGTCGGAGGTTCAGGATGGGGAAAGTCAACCCTCGTCAACTTGATACTTGGCCTTGAGAAGCCAACTCGAGGAAGTATCCACATCCGCGGCGAGAATGTGACACAACGCTCCTTTGTCAGCCGCTGCTCGAGAATCAAAACCGCCGCAGTCTTTCAGCGGCCGACCGCCGTCCCCCACCTCACTGTACTCCAGAATCTACACTTGGCCCTATCAATGATAAGCATTCCGAGACGCGAGAGAAACGGGAGGA